>CAZWIK010000004.1:67146-68931 GCA_964633895.1 uncultured Enterobacteriaceae bacterium
GGGCAGTGCCTCGGCGCGTTCTCGCAGTCCGCGCGGGAAATCGACGCGCGGCTGCTTCTGCGCGCGGAATCGCCCGATGCGTTCGCGCTCGAATGGAATTTTTCGCTCGACGGCGAAGCGTTTTCCGAAGCCGAAATCCGCACGTTGCTCAAGCACCGCGGCGAATCCGTTTTCCTTCCGAGGCGCGGAATCGTCCGCCTGCGCGCGGGAACGCGGACGATGGCGGACGACTGGCCCGATCCCGCCGCGCACGGGCTGCCGATCTACACGCTGCTCTCGCTTTTCCGCGACGGCGAATCCGACGCGATCGTTCCCGACGCGAAGCTCCGCGCGTGGCGGAAAAATTTTCTGCGCGAACCGAAAACGCCCGACGGCCTCCCCGCGTTTCTGCGCCCGTATCAAGCGCGCGGCGTCGCGTGGATTCACGCGATGTTCCGCCGCGGAGCGCACCCGCTGCTCGCGGACGAAATGGGCTTGGGAAAAACGATTCAGACGCTCTCCGTTCTCGCGCTCAACGACGCGCCCCGACGCCCGTCGCTCATCGTCTGCCCCGCGAGCGTCATTCCCGTCTGGAAAAACGAAATCCGCAAATTTTTCCCGCAGTTCGGCGTAAGAGTCCTCGGCACGGACGGCGATTTTCGCCAGAAAAAAAGCGCGGGAACGCCGCCGCATATCTGGCTTTCGAGCTACGGGATGCTCCGCACCCATGCCGACGCGCTCACGAAAAAACGTTTTTCCTGCGCCGTGCTCGACGAAGCGCAATACATCAAAAATCCGCAGGCGAAAATCACGCAGGCGTGTCTGAAAATCGTCGCGGACAAACGCCTCGCGCTCACGGGAACGCCGATCGAAAACCGGCATCTCGACCTCTGGACCGTCTTCCGTTTTCTCATGCCCGGTCTGATCGGACGCCGTGCGACGCTGGAAAACGAATTCGCGGCGGACGACGCGGGAACGCTCGACAAGCTCAAAGCGCAAATCGCGCCGTTCATTCTCCGCCGCACGAAGCAAGAAGTCGCGCGGGAACTTCCCGAAAAAGTGCAAACCGTGCTTCACTGCCCGCTCACACCCGAACAGCGGGAACGCTACGATCGCATCGCGCGCGACGGACTCGCCGAACTCACTCCCGCGGGAACGACGACCGCCGGCGCGCTTTCAAAAAATCCGACGCACCTGCTCACGCTTCTCATGCGTTTGCGCCAAGCCGCCTGCGATCCCGCGCTGCTTCCCGGAAATGCCGCGCTGCCCGTCGAAACTTCTGGAAAAATTTCCGTTCTACTCGAACGCCTCGAAGAAATCATCGACAACGGCGGAAAAGCCGTCGTGTTCTCGCAATTCGTTTCCCTGCTCGACCGCGTGCGCGGCGCGCTCGAAACGCGCTTCGCGGGAACGCCCGTCTTCACGCTCACGGGAAAAACGCTCGACCGCGAAACGCCCGTCGAAGATTTTCAGACGCGCGACGGTGCCGCCGTTTTCCTCGTCAGCTTGCGCGCGGGCGGCACGGGGCTGACGCTCCACAGCGCGGAATACGTTTTCCTGCTCGATCCGTGGTGGAATCCCGCCGTTGAAGAACAGGCGATCGACCGCGTTCACCGCATCGGGCAGACGCGCCGCGTCTTCGTTTACCGCATGGTCGCCGCGGGAACGGTCGAAGAACGCGTCGAAAAACTCAAACAGGCTAAACGCGCGATGTTCGACACGCTTGTCGGCGCGCTTCCCGATATGTCCAACTGGGCGAGCCAATATCCCTCGCTCGAATCTCTCATCGCCCTCAGCGAATAACGC
>CAZWIK010000005.1:0-21534 GCA_964633895.1 uncultured Enterobacteriaceae bacterium
CCGCCTCGCTCTACATTTTGAAAAACTGACGGCTCAGTCGCGTTCCGAAAGCTGATTTTCTTTTTTTTCGGGAATGCGAAAAAAAAAAGCTTATGAGCTTATGAGCTTAAAAGTTTAATCGCTCCGCGAGCGGCGATGCTTCGAACAAAAAAGCGTTCCCGCGAAAGCGACGGGGCTTTTTGAAAAAACGCGCAAAAAAAACGTTCCCGCGCGACAAAAACGGCTTTCGCCGCGCGGGAACGCCGGACTTCAAACAAGTTTTTTTACGCCTTGCGGGAACGGCGGCGGGACGCCACCAGCGCGAGGACACCCACGCCCGCGAGCAAGCCGAACGCCGACGGCTCCGGAATCGTCGAAATCGTCAGCGGAGCGTTTTTCCCGACCAAATACGTCGAGATATCTTCCGCGGTCAATGCCGCGTCATAAACGGTGAATTCGTCGTAATAGGCGGGAAACGTGTTGTTCGAGCTGTTGTTCCCGCCCAGCCAAAGCGTCGACACGCCGTAGTTGCTTAACGCATCGGTTGTTGTGTCGGCGGTTGCCAGAAGCTCGCCGTCCCCGTAAAAGTTAAACGCGCCGGCACCGTCGTAGGTTAGCGTCAAAACGATGAACGCATCCGAGGATACGGAAATCTGTTTCGAATTTGTAAACAGCTCGGAGGTGTCGCTGTTCGAATTTTTGCTATAGATGCCGAGTTTCCTTTCTGTGTCGTTGTTGCTTTGGATGCGAATCGAATAGTCGGCACTAGTGCCGATAGCAAACAGGTTGCTCCAGTTATTGGTTGAGTCAGTGTACCCTTTTACAGCGAACGAAATCGTCCACGCGGAGCTCCAGCTGATCCCGCTGTCTGTGATGCTGAGGTAATTGCTACTGGATGTGCGAATGGAATTACCGGTGCCAATGCCTGTTGAGTAATTGCGGTATGAACCTTCGCCGCTGGCTTTCGAACTACTGACGGTCGCGTTCGCGTTTGAGCCGTCGTTGGTCAGCGAAGCCCCCGTGTCCTCAATCGTATCGAATCCCAGGTGAACGAGCGCGTTCGCTTCCGTTGCGCTTGCGAGCGCGGTTGAAGCAGCAAAAAGTGCCGCTGTCGTGATTAATTTTTTCATGATTTTGGAGTGTGTCCTTTGCGTATTCTTGTTTGTTGAAAGCTTCGTTAATGTTTGAAGTTCTCAAGGAAATTGGGACGGCGAAAACGCACCGCAGCTGTCACGGCTTTTTTTTTATTCCCGCCGGGCACGGGAAAAAACTGACGGCTCAGTCGCGATCTGAAAGCTGAAAACGCTTCGCGGAAAACCCGCGGGAACGCACCGCCGCCGCCAGCGCGCCGAGGTCGAGCCTCGCGCCCGCGCGGACTCCGTTTTCCTCGAACCAGCGCGGAGACATTTCCAGCGCGAATTTTACGTCGTCTGCGCGGGAACGCGTCGTGTTCGAATCCTGCGCGCGCATTTCGTGCGTTTCGAGCAGCGTTCCCGCCGCGTCGAAAAAGCCGACGGACAAATCCGCGGGAACGCCGCGCATCCAAAATCCGCGCGGCGCGGCGTCGGGATAAACGAAAATCATGCCGCAGTTTTTTTCCAGACCGCGGCAGCCCGTCAGTCCCTGACGCCGCTCCAGATCCGTGAGCGCGAGGCGCAGAAAAAGGTTTTTCCCGTCGAGGGCGATCGGAAACGCGGCGTCGAAGCCCGCGCGCGCTTCATGCGACCGAGAGCGCGTTCCCGCGTCGTCGCATCCGCACGTCGCGGCGGCGCAGATTCCGGCGAGCGCGGCGGCGGCGGTCAGAAGCGTTCCCGCGAAACTGCATTTCTTTTTCATCGAAAAAAAAATTCACGCGCTCATCGGCGGGAGCATCCGCGCGCGCGCGCCCGGCTTCGGAAACTGCAGCGTCACGGTCGTGCCCTTGCCCGGCGTGCTGTCGATGCCGACTTGCCCGCCGTGTTCCCGCATGATGCGCATGACGATCATCATGCCGAGCCCGTGTCCGTTGTTTTTCGTGGTGAAAAACGGTTCGTAGATTTTGGAAATGTCGTCGCGGTCGATCCCGCAGCCCGTGTCGCGAACGCGGAGAAAAACGAAATCGTCGTCGCTGTCCGCTTCAATCGAAATGCTCCCGCCGTCCTGCATCGCCTCCATGGCGTTTTTCGTGACGTTGAAAATGAGTTGCTTGAGCTGCGACTCGTCGCCGAGCACGACGGGCAGTTCCTTGCAGCTCTGCGTCATCGAACAGCGGATGTTGCGGTTTTCGAGTTCGACTTTCTGCACGCCGAGAACGTCGAGAACGACTTCGAGCAAATTGGTTTTCGCGAGCGCCGGCTTCTGCGGGCGAATCGCGCCGAGAAAATTCTTCAAAATGTCGTCGAGGCGGGAAATTTCTTCGAGGCAGACGTTGACGGAATTGTTCAGCGTTCCCGCGGACTTTTCGGGCGCGGAAAGATTTTTTAGCTTTCGGCGAATCAGCTCCAGATGAATTTTCATCGAATTGAGCGGATTGCCGATTTCGTGCGCGACACTCGCGGCGAGCGTGAAGATGGAATTCACGCGCTCGCTCTCGAGCATTTCTTCCGTCGATTCGCGCTCCGACGTGATGTCGCGCAGAATGACGACGAAGCGCGCGGGAACGCCGTCGCTCCCGCGAAACGAAATCCGGCTAAGCTGCAGGCGCAGCCAGCGATGCTCCGGATAGAAAATTTCTGCGTCGCGCGCGATGTTCGGCGCGAGACCGTCTTCCCGCAGAAAATTCAGCGAACGCGCCAGATCGGGAACGAGCTTCCAGAGCACCGCCGAGCCCGTTTCGTTCGCGCGAAGCCCGATCATGCGCATTCCCGCGCGGTTGGCGTATTCCACCGTTCCCGCGTCGTCGATGACGACGATGCCTTCGTCGATCGCGTCGAAAACCATTTCGAACAAGCCGCGCTCCCGTTCGAGACGGCGGACAAGAATCGTCAGATTCGTCGTGTCCAAGTCGTCCAGACGCCCGAGAATGCGTTCGATGGAAGAAACGCGGCGAACGCCGGAATTGCTTTTTTCCCCTGCCATGACTGCGTTTTTCAGTTTTTCAAAATTTTTCCGAGCGCGGCGAACGCGGTGTCCGCGGGAACGCCTTCAATCGGTGCGCCGCCCGTCGGCGGACAACCGTCCGGCTGAAGAATCGTTCTCGGCGCGTCGAAAATCGGTCCCGTGCGCACGGGATTCGTCGGACCGAAAATTCCGATCACGGGAACGCCCAGCATGTTGGCGAGATGCAGCCCGCCCGTGTCGTTCCCGCAGACCGCGCGGCAGCGGGAAAGTTCGTGCGCATAGTCCGGCAAATTCGTTTTTCCCGCGCGATCGACGACGCGCGACGCATCCAGTCCCTCGGCGACCTGCGCCGTGATCGCCGCGTCTTTCGCCGTGCCGAAGAGCCGGATTTCAAGCCGCGGGGACGCCGCGAGCAACAACGAGATCAGTTCCCGCCAGCGCGCGACGCTCCAACGTTTTTCCGGAGAATTTTCCGTGCCGCAAATCAGACCGACGACAGGCTTCGCGCCCGCGTCGGCAGGCGTTCCCGCGTCAATTCGGATCGGAGAGAAATCCGGCGTCGCCGTCATTCCGCAACCTTCTTTCAGCCAGCGCGCCCAGACGCGCGTCTGATGGTTTTTCGTCAGATCCAGATTTTCGGGAACGTTCCAGCGGCGCGTCAGAAGCGGACGCGGAAAACCTTTGCGCACCATGCCGAAACGCAGCGGCGCGCCGGAAATCCACGCCTCGAGATCGCCGCGCAGCGAATTCGTGAAAAGGATATAAAATTCCGGATACGTTTCGCGGAAAATCCGCCGGCACGCCGACCAATAGCCGAGCCCGTTCGATTTTTTCGGGAGCGCGATCAGCCGATCCGCGCAGTTCAGCATTTTCAGTAGCGGAAGAAAATGTTCCCGCGCGATCAGCGTGATTTCCGCGTCGGGACGTGCCTTGCGCAGCGTCTTGACGAGCGGGAGCGCCATCACGATGTCGCCGAGCCAGTTCGGGAGACGCACGAAAATTTTCTTTTTCCGCGGAAGTTCTTCCAGCGCGTAAAAACGCCGGGCTGCGTCGAGACGGTCGCGGCAATGCTTCAAATTCAGCGCGGAAAGTCCTTTCCAGCGGTCGTGCATCCAAAGCCAATCCGCGCAGGCGGAATCCGACGAAGCGAGGCGGCGTTCCAGCCAGCGACCGATCGCCAGATTGATTTCGTCGCGACCCGTTCCCGCGGGCGCGATTTCCTCCGCGCGGACGACGCCGCGCCAGAAACCTTTCCGCTCGCACCACGCGACGACCGTGCGCGTTCCCGCGTGTCCGTGCGCGAGCGTTCCCGCGAGTTCGCTGCACGCCGCGACGCGCCCGAAAAACAGCGACAGCGCGCCGCGGCGGCGTCCCGTGCTCTGGTCCGGCAACACGCAGATCAGACCGTTTTCGTGCAGAAACGTCAGCGCCTGCGTCAGTCCTTTTTTTCGCGAAAGCAGACGGCAGCCCCAGCGTTCCCGCGTGGCTTTCACCCAACCCTCGATTTCGGGATTGTCGAACGGGCGGTAAAAAATTCCGATCGGACGCTTCGCCAGCGGCGGATAGATGAGTGGAATCATCGTCAGCGATTCCATCAGCGAAAAATGCGGCACGGCGACGACGACGGGCGCGTCGCCGGACACGGCGGCGGCAACGCTTTTTTCATCCGCGGAAAAATTTTTCAGAATGCGTTCCCGCGAGAAATGCGGAGACGCCAGCACAAACATTCCCATTTCCACCATCCGGCGGCAGCTTTCCCGCGCGATGCGGCGGCGTTCCCGCTCCGTCTTTTCGGGGAAGCAAAGATACAGATTCTGCAGCATCATCGCGCGGCGTTTCCGCATGAAGAAATAAATCGCTTCGCCGAGTGCCGCCGCCGTTCCCGACGCGACCGGACGCGGAAGCAACGCCGCGAACCAACCCAAAATGACAATCAGAATCCTCATCGTTTTGTGCAACGCGCCGAGATTATCAGCCGCGGCAGGCAGCTTCAATCCATAAAAGGCGCCCCCCCCCCGAGCGCGGGCGGAGAGAGAGATTCGGACGCAAAAAAAACGTTCCCGCGCGGCGAAAGTCGATTTTCGCGGGAACGCTTTTTTTTTCTAAAGTCGAAAAATTTTATTCGGACTTCGCCTCGGGTTCAGCCGCCGGAGCTTCTTCCTCGGCGGGAGCGGACTTTTTGCCCTTCTTCGCCTTGGGAGCTTCTTCCTTCTCGACCGGATTTTCCGAAACGATTTCGATCGCGATTTCGACGGAAATTTCGGCGTGGAGCTTGACGGACGCCGTGTGCGCGCCGAGCAGCTTGATCGGACCGTGCGGCAGGTGAATCTGCTTGCGGGCGATTTCGATGCCCTGCTCCGCGAGCTTCGCGGCGATGTCCGCCGTGGAGACGGAGCCGAAGAGCTTTCCGCCTTCGCCGGTTTTGACCGAGAAGGAAAGCGAAACGCCTTCGAGTTTGGCGGCGAGCACCTTCGCTTCGTCGAGTTCCTTGGCTTCGCGAATCGCGCGCGCTTTTTTGAGCGCCTCAATCTGTTTCCGGTTCGCCTGCGTCACGGGAACGGCGATGCCCTGCGGGAGCAGGAAATTGCGCGCGTAGCCCGCGCGGACTTTGACTTGGTCGCCTTCCGCGCCGAGTCCGGCGATCGGTTTTTTCAAAAGGACTTCTGAGAGTGCCATTGTTTTTTCTTTCTTAAATGATTGGACGTTTGATGGTTGTTTTGCTTCTTAGAAAGGAATGTCTTCCTCGATGTCTGGAGTGGCGGACGCCGCGGGCGGCGGAACCGAATCGGCACGGTGCGCGGGAGCGCGGCGCGCGGGAACGGCGTCGTCGTAGCCGGCGGAACCTTCGTCGCGGGAACGGCCTGAGCCGCCTCCGAGAAACGTGAAGTTTTCGAGAACGACGCCGAGCTTCGAGCGTTTTTCGCCCGTGTTCCTGTCGTCCCACTGATCCAGACGCAGACGCCCTTCGACCAGAATGCCGGAACCCTTGCCGCAGTATTTGGCAATGGTTTCCGCCTGCTTGCCAAACGCGTCGATATCGACATACGTAACGTCTTCCCGCGTTTCACCGTCTTTGCCGGTGTAGCGGCGGTTAACGGCGAGGGACATACGGAGAACAGCGTTCCCGCTCGGCAACGAGCGAAGTTCCGGATCCCGCGTAAGGTTTCCGGCGAGAATGACTCTGTTGTAAGAGGCCATCGGAAAAATCCCTTCGGATACGATTCTCGATCAGCGCTCAGAGGCTCTGGACGAGAATGCGCTTGACGGAGCGGTCAAGGCGGAGTTTTTCGCGGAACGCGGCGGGAAGCGAAGCCGGAGCTTCGATGTCGAACTGCGCATACGGCGCGTTCGGCTGCCGGCGGTCGGTAACGCGGACGAAGTCCTTGACGCCGAGGTTTTCCGTTTTTTCCACCTTCGCTCCGAGCGTTTCAAGGAGCGATTTCATTTTCTCGATGAGCGTTTCGACCGGTTCCGCATAGTTGCGGAGATCGTAGATCATGGTGACGCGATATTTGTTAAGATCGTTCATTGTTTTGTATGTTTATTTAAAGTGTTTTGTGCGACGACGAGTCCGCGCGAGGCGAGGAGCTCGAGACCTTGAATGTAATGTTCCGTCCGCGAAGCGAAAAGCGATTGCTCTTCCGGAGTCAATTTGCCCAACACGAAATCGGCGAGGTCCTGTTCGGGATAAATCTTCGAACCGATTCCGATGCGCACGCGCATGAATGCGTTCCCGCAATGCTGAATCAGGCTCTTGATTCCGTTGTGTCCGCCGTCGCCGCCGCCGAGAGAAAATTTGAGCGTTCCCGGAGGTAGCGTAATGTCGTCGTAAACGACGGCAACCTCGGAGAAATCGATTTTCCGGTAGCGGGCGAAAGCACTGACGCACTCGCCGCTGTTGTTCATGTAGGTCGTCGGCTTCGCGATCCAAAGCGGAGCACCGTTGAAAACGGCTTTCGCGAATTCGCCCTTCCGCACGGGATCCGGCGCGAACTCAACGCCGAGCTTTTCAGCCCAAGCGCTCACCGCGCGGAATCCGGCATTGTGGCGCGTATCCGCATACTCCTTGCCGGGATTGCCCAAACCGACTGCCAATGAAACGGGCATGAACTCTGTGAAAGAACAATGACGTTCCCGCGGGAACGCAGACAAAGGCGAAACAGAAAAAGCGAATTTCGGTTATTTCTGTTCGGCAGGAGCCGCGGCGGTCTCCGCGGCGGCGGGAGCGGCTTCCGCTTCCGTTTCCGTTTCCGCCGGAACGTCTTCCGGAGCGAGGCAGACCGCGATCGTCGGATTCTGATTCTGCGGGAACGTGACGCCTTCGATCGGCGGGAGCGCCGTAATGTGAATGCTGTGTCCGGCGTGAAGGTCCGAAACATCGACCTCGATGAATTCCGGAAGGTTCTTCGGCAGACAGCGGACCGTAACCGAGGAAACGACTTCGAGCGTGCCGTTTTCCGTGAGAACGCCGACGGCTTCGCCAATCGTGCGCACCGGAATGACGGTCGTCATTTCGACGTTCGGATCGACTTCGAGAATGTCGATGTGAACGACTTTCTGCGAGAGCGCGTTGCGCTGATAGTCCTTGATGATCGACAGCTTTTCCGCGCCGCCTTCGATAGCGAGTTCAACCAAAGCCGCCGCGGAACCCTTGGCGCGCATCAGCGTGCGGAATTCGACGGCATCGATGCTGATCGGCAGATTTTCGCCTTTCCCGTAGATGATGCCGGGAATCCAGCCTGCGTTGCGGAGGCGGCGAGCCGGACCCCGTCCGATCCCGTCGCGCGATTTAACGTTGAGTTTATACTTTTTCATATTTTTTTTTGTGCACCTGTGAGTCACGATCCCGCACGAATTGCGGCCGCACCTCGACCGAGTGCGCAGTCGAGAAATGAAGTGCGGCAGTTTACGCCGCCGTTTTTTTCATTGCAACCGTTTTTTGCGCCCAAACGGGAAAGAAAACGGCGTTCCCGCGAAAAAATGAAAGAAAAACGCGGGAACGCCGGAAGAAAATCCGCTCAGAGGAGGGGCGTCGGCTCATTTCATGAACTGCTCCTTGACCCACGCGTAGCCCTTTTTCTCGAGCTCGAGCGCAAGTTCCTTGCCGCCGGAATGCACGATGCGCCCGCCGTCCATGATGTGCACCTTGTCGGGAACGATGTAGTCGAGCAACCGCTGATAATGCGTGATGACCAGCGCGCCGAAAGCGTTCCCGCGCATCCGGTTCACGCCGTCGGAAACGATGCGGAGAGCGTCGATGTCCAGACCGGAATCCGTTTCGTCAAGAATCGCGTAGGACGGCTGAGCCATCATCATTTGCAAAATGTCGCAGCGTTTTTTCTCGCCGCCGGAAAATCCTTCGTTGACCGCCCGCGAGGTGAACTTCCGATTCATCGCCAGCGCGTCCATTTTTTCGTAAAGCGAAGCGTAAAAAGCCTTGACGTCGAACGGCGTTCCCGCGGGCTGACGCGCCATCATCATCGCGCGGATGAAATTCGCGATCGTCACGCCGGGAATTTCCACCGGATACTGAAACGCGACGAACAGCCCGAGGCGCGCGATTTCGTCCGGCGCCTTGCCGATGATCTGCACGCCGTCGAGATAAGCCTCGCCGCGCGTTACCGTGTAGTCGGGATGTCCGGCGAGTGCTTTCGCGAGCGTGGATTTTCCCGTTCCGTTCGGTCCCATGACGGCGTGAATCTCGCCTTTCGGGAGTGTCAGCGAAAAATTTTTCAGAATTTCGCGGTCACCGATGGAGACGCAGAGGTCGTGAATTTCCAAAGTATTGTTGCTGCTCATCTGTGTTTTCTGGTGCGGCATCTTATTGAGAAGGATTCGCGCTTGCAAGCCTCGGAATGTTCCCGCGGCGGTAAAACCGTCCGCAGAAACGGCGCGGTGGGCGATTCTTTTTCGGAAAGCTCCGCCAATCCGGAAGCGTTGCCTTGATAAAGGACGCGTCCGCCGGCGTTCCCGCCGTCCGGTCCGATTTCGATGAGCCGATCCGCTTCCGCGAGCACGTCGAGATGATGCTCGACGACGATGACCGTGTGGCCTTCGTCCACGAGGCGATGCAACAGCAGAAGCAGTTTTTCGCAGTCCGCCTGATGTAGCCCGATCGTCGGCTCTTCGAGAATGTAGCAATTTTTCTGCGGCGTTCCCGCGCGCGTCTTTCCCATGCGTTCCCGCCACGACGGGAGCGCGGAAACAAGCTCGCTGACGAGCTTTAGCCGCTGCGCTTCGCCGCCGGAAAGCGTCGGCGAGCTTTGTCCGAGCGTCAGATAGCCCAAGCCGCATTCTTCCATCAGCGCGCAGATTTCATGCAGTTTCCGATGAAACGAAAAAAACGTCGACGCTTCCGAAAACGTCATCGCCAGCACGTCCGCGATGTTTTTCCCGTTGCGGCGGATGTCGGCGACGGCGGGCGAATAGCGCGTTCCCGCGCAGTCTTCGCAGACGACGCTCGTTTCAGGCATGAAGCTCATTTCCAGTTTGATCCGCCCCGCTCCCGCGCAGGTCTCGCAGCGACCGCCCTTCGTGTTGAACGAGAAAAATCCCGCCTCGTATCCGCGCATCCGCGCGCCCGGCAACTCGGCAAAAAACCGGCGAATGATGTCGAACGCGCCGATATACGTCGCCGGCGTCGAACGCGAAGTTTTCCCGATCGGCTCCTGATCGACGACGACGAGTTTTCGGAAAAAATTCCCTCCGCGAAGCTCGCGGAAAACCGGCGCGGAATCTTCGCCGCAGAGCGCGGGAACGCGCCGCGCCGCTGCCGTTCCCGTCAGCACGTTTTTCTTTTCGGCGACGCAACAGGCGAGCGCGGGAGCGAGCAGATCCGAAACCAGCGTCGATTTTCCCGCTCCGGAAACGCCGCAGACGACGTTCAGCCGACCGACGGCGAAATCGACGTCGATGTTCTTCAAATTGCGCAAACTCGCGCCGCGCAGAGAAATGAATCCGTTCCCGCCCGAAACCTCGCGCCATGCGCCGCGCATCGGGTGCGGAATGCCCTCGCGCAGAAACTTCGCCGTGCGCGAATTTTTCTTTTCGGAAATCTTCTGCAGCGCGGACGGCGTTCCCGCGAAAAGAATTTCACCGCCCTGCGTTCCCGAGCCTGGACCGAGATCGACGACGCGGTCCGCCGCGCGCATCGTGTCTTCGTCGTGTTCGACGACGAGCACCGTGTTCCCGCGGTCGCGCAGATTTTTCAGCGATTCGATGAGGCGTGCGTTGTCGCGCGGATGCAGCCCGATGCTCGGTTCGTCCAGAACGTAGAGCACGCCGGAAAGATTCGAGCCGAGCTGCGCGGCGAGGCGGATGCGCTGCGCTTCGCCGCCGGAAAGCGTGTTGCTCGCACGATCGAGCGTAAGATAGCCCAGCCCGACGCCGTCGAGAAAACGCAGGCGGGAACGCACTTCGGGGACGATTCGCGCGGCGATCGCCGCGTCCCGCGAGTTCAGTTTCAGATGCTCCAGAACGAGGAGCAGCTTTTTCGGCGGGAGCGCGAGCAGTTCCGGCAGCGAAAAAGACGTTCCCACTCCGCAGGATTTTTCGGCGAAAATCCGCACGGCGCGCGCGACGGGATTCAGCCGCTCCCCGCCGCACGCCGGACAAATTTTTTCCGAAACGCAGTCGGAGAGCGCGTCGTCGTTCAGCGCGCCTTCCTGCGTTCCCCAAGATTCGACGACGCGCCCGTGCCCGCGACATTCTTCGCACCAGCCGCGCGGCGAATTCCACGAAAAATCTTTCGGATCGAGTCCCGCGAACGATTCGCCCGTCTGCGGATCGATGCGTTCCCGCGAGAACCAGCTCGCCGCCGCGCCCGTCGAATCCGTGAGCAGACAGACGCCCTTGCCGATGCGGAGAGCCTGCGGCACGATCGTCGCCAAAGTCTCCGGCTTCGCGTCCGCGACGACGACCTCGACGTCGTGTTCTCGATAGCGGTCGAGCGGGACGAAATCTTCGAGCTTCGTAATTTTCCCGTCGATGCGCAGTTTTTCGAATCCGTGCGCCCGCGCCCAATCCGCGAGCGGACGGTGATGCCCTTTGCGGTTGCGCACGAGCGGCGAGGCGAGCATCAGCGTGCGGCGGTTCTTTTTTCGGAGAACGGCGGCGACGCGCTCGACGACCTGCTCCTGCGTTCCCGCGACGAGCGGCGTTCCCGTCGCCGGATTGTGCATCACGCCGATCCGGGAAAAAAGCAGACGCAGATACTGCGCGACTTCCGTGACCGTCGCGACAGTCGATTTCGCGCTCCCGCGCGTGATGCGCTGCTCGATCGCGACCGTCGGCGGCAAGCCTTCCAGCACGTCGGCGTCGGGACGCGGAAGCTGCTCCACGAACTGGCGCGCGTAAGCGCTCATGCACTCCATGAACCGCCGCTGTCCTTCCGCGAAAATCACGTCGAACGCGAGCGAAGATTTTCCCGACCCCGAAACGCCCGTGAACACGGTCAGCGCGTGGTGCGGCACGGTCAGCGAAATGTTTTTCAGATTGTGTTCGCGCACGCCGCGCAGACGAATTTCCGGCGTTCCCGCAATCGGCGCGGAATCTGTTTTCCCGCCGTCCGACGCGGGCGGAGAAATCTTTTTCCCACGGCGCGTTCTCGCGTTTTTCAGCGCGTCGCGCAGAAACGGAGCGGTCGCCGTGTTCCCGCGAGCGACGGTTTCAGGCGTTCCCGCGGCGACGAGCCTTCCGCCCGCCGCTCCCGCGTCCGGACCGAGTTCGAGCAGCCAGTCGCAGGCGAGCAGGACGTCCGTCTGATGCTCGACGACGACGACCGTGTTTCCCGCCGCGACGAGCTTGCGCAGAATTTCCGTGAGCAGTGCAACGTCTTCGCGGTGAAGTCCGGTCGTCGGTTCGTCGAGCAGAATCAGCAGCGATTCCGCGGATGTGTTTTTTTTCGCGGACGGAGAAATTTCCGCGAGGAATTTCACCAGCTTTAAGCGCTGCGCTTCGCCGCCGGAAAGCGTGTTCAGCGGCTGTCCGAGCGTGAGATAGCCCAAGCCGATGCTTTCGAGCAGAGATAGCTTTTCCGTGATCGCGCGCGTTCCCGAGAAAAATTTCTTCGCTTCGGAAACCGTCATGCCGAGAATTTCGGCGACGTTTTTCCCGTTGTATCTGAAATTCAATACGTCGCGGCAAAAACGCTTTCCTTCGCAGACGGGACACGGCACGTGAACGTCGGAAAGGAACTGCATTTCCACCGCTTCCCAGCCAGCGCCGCCGCAGTGCGGGCAACGTCCGTCGCCGCTGTTGAACGAAAAATGCGACGCCGTCAGCCCCTGCTCGACCGCGTCGGGCGTTCCCGCGAGCAGCCTGCGAACGTGTTCCCACACGCCCGCGTAAAGTGCCGTGTTCGAGCGCGGCGTTTTGGAAACCGGCGTCTGATCGACGAGAACGACCCCGCCAAGCGGCGAATCGCTTTTGAATTCGAACGGAGGCAGAACAAAATCGTCCTCGGCGGGAACGCCCGATTTGTCTTCCGCGAAATGCGCGAGCACGTTGTTCAGAAGCGTTGATTTTCCCGAGCCGGAAACGCCGCAGAGACCGACGAGCGCGCGCATCGGAATTTCCGCCGAAAAATTTTTCAGATTGTGCGCCGTGACGCCGCGCAAACGAATTTTTTCTCCGCCAGAAAAATCGCGTTCCCGCGAAGAGGAAAATTTCGGTTTTTTCGCTCCGCTCAGCCACGCGCCCGTCACGGAATCTCCGCATTTCAGAATTCCCGCGGGAACGCCCGAGTAAACGAGCCTGCCGCCCTCCGCGCCCGGACGCGGACCGATTTCCAGGCGCCAGTCCGCCGCGCGCATGACGGATTCGTCGTGTTCGACGACGACGACCGTGTTCCCGCCCGCGACGAGTCGGCGCAGAATCGAAATCATTCTGCCGAGATCGCGCGCGTGAAGCCCGACGCTCGGTTCGTCCAAAATGAAAAGCGTGTCCGCAAGCGACACGCCGAGACACGCCGTCAGATTCACGCGCTGCGTTTCCCCGCCGGAAAGCGTGCGCGACTGGCGGTCGAGCGTGAGGTAGCCCAAGCCGACTTCGCGCAGATACGAAAGTCGGTTCAGCGTTTCGAGAAACGCGACGTCTTCCGGCGCGTTCGTTCCCGCGACCGCGTTCCCGCGCTCTTCCGAGAGCATCGCGATCAGTTCGTCGACGGTTTTCGAATACAGTTCGGGCAGCGTGTTCCCGCGCCACTTCCAGCAGAGCGATTCCTCGCGAAAACGCGTTCCCGCGCATTCCGGGCATTTCACGTAGGCGCGGAAACGCGAAAGAAAAACGCGCACGTGCATTTTGTAGGACGTGCTTTCGAGCCATGAAAAGAATCGCCGCACGCCATACCAGCCGCGCGTCCAGTCGGCGTCGGTCCAATCGTCGTCTCCCGCGAGAATATATTCGCGCGTTTTCTCCGGCAGTTTGTTCCACGCCACGTTCGTCGGAATTTTCTTGCGGCGGCACGCGCGAAGCAGATCCGCCTGCGACTCGCCGTAGACTTCGCCGGAAAACGGCGCGAACACGCCCTCTGCCAACGTCCGCGTTTCATCGGGAATGATTTTTTTCCAGTCCGCTTCGATGACGCGCCCGAAGCCTCGGCAGCGCGGACACGCGCCGACGGGCGAATTGAATGAAAAAAGCGCGGGCGAGGGCTCGCGGAAACGCCGACGCGTCGCCGGAGAAACGAAACGATCCGCGTAAGCGGCGCGTTCCTCCCAGCGCGCGCCGTTCGCGCTTTTCCCGAAAACGTGAAACAGCCCGCAGCCGTAGCGGAGCGCGGTCGCCGCGGTCTCGAGAAAGCGGGAACGCTCCGTATCGGAAATCCGAATACGGTCGACGACGACGAAAACGCCGGTAGCGTTTTTTTTGGATGATTCCGCGTTCAGGAAATCTTCGATTTCGAAAAGCTCGCCGTCGGAGATGATTTTCGTCCAGCCCTGCGCCGCGTATTCTTTCAAAATTTCGCGCCACGAAATCTTTTTCGGTCGCTCGATGAGAAATGCCGCCGCGAGCTGCGTTCCCGCGAAGCGTTCCCGCACATCCGCCCAAATCGTCGCCGGAGACCACGCGCGAAGCGGCGTTCCCGTCGCGGGATCGATCAGTTCCGCGCGATGAGCGAACCAGACTTTCATCCAATCGCAAAGTTCCGTCATCGTGCCGACGGTCGAGCGCGACGTCCGCACGGAATTGCCCTGCCTGACCGCGATGGACGGACGCACGTTTTCCGCTTTTTCGACGTCCGCTTCCGGCAACAGTTCGAGAAACTGGCGCGTGTAAGGCGAAAACGTCTCAACGTAGCGGCGCTGCCCTTCCGCGTGAAGCGTTTCGAAGACGAGCGACGACTTTCCCGCGCCGCTCAGCCCCGTGACGACGACGAGCTTTCCGACGGGAATTTCGACGTCGATTCCTTTCAGATTGTTCTGGCGAACACCACGCAAGCGAATGACTTCCGGTTGCTTCTTCATGCAAAAAAACCCAGCGATTTTCGTACGTCGCCGCAGGATTTGCAAAAAAAATTCGCGCGACAAAATGCGTTCCCGCGCGGGAACGCGAATCCGAGCGGCGCAAAAAATTCTCGCTCACGCAGGAACGGCGGCGTAGAGTGTGCGGCGATGAAATCTTTTCTGAAACAAGTCGCCGCAGGCTTTTTCGGCTCCTGCTTTTCCCTGACGTTCTTTCTCGTCGCCGTTTTTCTCGGAATCTGCGCGCTGTTCGGCTTTTTCTTCTCCGCCGCGGACAAGCTGATGAACGAGAGCCTCTCGCCGGGCGTCGCCTGCGCCGTCGAGGAGAATTCGGTGCTCGTGATCGACCTTTCCCGCGGATTTTCCGATTCGCCGACGTTCAGCGCCGTCAATTCGCCCGGCATTCTCTCTTCGAAGCAGGGACGCTTTGGGCTTCTGGACACGATCCGCGCGCTCGAGGTCGCGCGGCAGGACGACTCGATCCGCGCCGTCCTGCTCTTCGGCGGGAACGGTTCCGCCGGGAACGGCTTCGCGACGATCTGCGAGCTGCACCGCGCCCTGCGCGGCTTCCGCGAAGCGTCGGGGAAAAGCGTGTTCGCGTATCTGCCGAACCCGACGTTCAAGGATTATCTGCTCGCGACGGCGGCGAACGAGGTCTGGATTCATCCGCTCTCGGAACTGCCGCTGAACGGGCTGGCGTCGAGCGGGCTTTATTTCAAGAACGCGCTGGAAAAAATCGGCGTCGGCGTTCAGATCGCGCGCGTGGGAACGCACAAATCCGCCGTAGAGCCGCTGATTTCCGATTCGATGAGTCCGGAAGACCGTGCCCAGCAGCAGCTGCTTTTCGACGGACTCTGGCAGCTCTCGCTTCTCCATATCGCCAACGCGCGCAACGCCGCCGCCGGAGAAAACGAAGCCGCGCGGCTGCCGTCGGATTTCATCGAAAAAATCAACGCGCGCGGGCTTTTCCCCGCCGACGACGCGGTGAAAAACAATTTCGTCGACGCCGCGATTTATGAAGACGAAATGATCGAGCGCATGAAAACGGAGGCGGGAACGGACGAGGAGACGAATTCTTTCAGGCAGATCGCGCTCGAAGACTACATCCGCGCCAAAGGAATCTCCGTCGAGCCGCCGCTCGTCACGGGCAACGCCGCGTTCGACGCGACGGCGGGAACGCACGGCGGGAACGCCGACGATTCGCCCTGCCTCGCCGTCGCCTTCGCCGAAGGCGAAATCGTGGACGGAGAGGGCGACGCGCAAGACCTCGGCGGGCTGCGGTTTTCCCGCACGCTTCGGGATCTGCGCCGCGACGATTCCGTGAAAGCCGTCGTGCTCCGCATCAACAGTCCCGGCGGTTCGGTTTTCGCAAGCGAACAGATTCGCCGCGAAGTCGAGTTGCTGGCGGCGGAAAAAACGCTCGTCGTTTCGATGGGCGACGTCGCGGCGAGCGGCGGCTACTGGATTTCCGTTCCCGCGAAAAAAGTCTTCGCCACGCCGATGACCGTTACCGGCTCGATCGGCGTCTTCGGCGTGATTTTCAATTTTGAAGAACTCGGGAAAAAAATCGGCGTCAGCTCGGACGCCGTGCTGACCGCGCCGTTCGCGGAACTCGACACCGTGCGCCGTCCGAAAACGCCGGAGGAAATGGCGATTTTCCAGGAAACGACCGAGCGGATTTACGAAAAATTTCTCAAGCTCGTGGCGGACGCGCGCGGTATGAGCGTGCAGGACGTCGACACTGTCGCGCAGGGGCAAGTCTGGCTCGGCGCGTTCGCGAAAGAAAAAAATCTCATCGACGAATTCGGCGGACTCTCCGAAGCGATCGCGTTCGCGCGGAAAGACGCGGGACTGGACGCCGGCGCGCGGATCATTTCCGTTCCCGGCGAAGTCAACCGCTTGCAGGAATTGATCGACATGTTCGGCGAAAATTCGCCTGCGCCCGTCGCCCGCGCGGGAACGGCGACGGACGCGTCCGGCGGGAACGCCGCGCTCCGCGCGTTCATGAAAAACGTCGAAAAAATCTTCGCGCGGCTTCGCGCCTTCAACGACCCGAACGGCGTTTACGCGCGTCTGCCCTTCGACGTCGAGACGGAATGAGCCTCGCGCGGGAACGCGTTATTTTTTTCACCTTCCGAAATGAAAAAGGAATCGGCACTGCTCGTCGCCGCGACGCGGGAGCTCTCCGCCGCCGTCGCCTCGCTGAAATTTTCCGCACCCGTCGCGTATGTCTACAATCCGCTCGAATACGCGCGGGAAACGCACGAGGAATTTCTCGCGCGCTACGGGAACGGCAAAAAGCGCGTCGTCTTTCTCGGCATGAATCCGGGACCGTTCGGCATGGCGCAGACGGGCGTTCCGTTCGGCGAAATTGACGCCGTGCAAAATTGGCTCGGCATCTTCGGCTTCGTCGGAAAACCGCCGCGGGAACACCCCGCGAAACCCGTGGAAGGCTTCGCGTGTTCGCGCTCGGAGGTCAGCGGAAAACGCCTCTGGGGACTTTTTCGGGAACGCTTCGGAACGCCCGACGTTTTTTTTAAAGAACATTTCGCATCGAATTTCTGCCCGCTACTTTTCATCGCCGGAAACGAGCGCGGAAAAAATCTCACGCCGGAAGACCTCGTTCCCGCGGAACGCGACGCCGTGAACGCGCCCTGCGATCTGTTTCTGAGACGCCTGACGGAAATTCTCGAACCGGAATGGCTCGTCGGCGTGGGAAATTTCGCGGAAGCGGCGGCGCGGCGCGCGCTCGCGGGAACGGACGTCAAAATCACGCGCGTTCTTCATCCCTCGCCCGCCAGCCCTGCCGCGAACAAGGACTGGGCGGGAAAGGTGACCGAAAAACTCGTCGCCGACGGCATCTGGAAATGACCGCGGGAACGCGCTTGCCGCAAAACCGCCGCCGCGCGATTTTTCTGGACGCGGGAACGCGCGTCGCGTTTCCTTGAAGAAAGAAAATCTTCCCCAATGCCGCCACGATTCCCGACATTCCCGCGCCGATTTTCGTTTTACGTCGTCGCCGTTTCGCTTTACTTTCTCAGCGCAGTTTTTTCAATGAGCACGCCCATTTCTCCGGAACAACGCATCGAACAGCTCCGCAAGGAAATCGCCGAGCACGACGCGCGCTATTACCGCGACGCCGCGCCCGTGATTTCCGATTTCGAATACGATCTGCTGAAATCCGAGCTGAAGGCGCTGGAAGCCGCGCACCCGCAGTTCGCGCGGGAAAATTCGCCCACGGCGACCGTCGGCGACGACCGTTCCCGCGGGTTCGAAAAATGCGCGCACCTCGTGCCGATGCAGAGCCTCGACAACACGTATTCCGAGGGCGAATTTCTGGATTTTTGCGCGCGCGTCGCGAAGGAAGTTCCCGCGGAAAAAATGCAGTTTCTCGTCGAGCCGAAAATCGACGGCGTCTCCGTGAGCTACACTTACGAAAACGGAAAATTCGTGCGCGCGCTGACGCGCGGGAACGGCGTCGAGGGCGACGACATTTCGCGCCACGTCGTCAACATCGCGGGCGTTCCCGCGGAGCTGAAGCCCGTCGCGGGAAAACCGTTCCCGCAGATCGTCGAAATCCGCGGCGAAATTTACATGCGCACGGAAGAATTTCTGCGCATCAACGCGCTGCGCGAAGCCGAAGGGCTGGATCTTTTCGCGAATCCGCGCAACCTGACGGCGGGAACGATCAAGTCGCAGGACGCGGCGGAATCCGCGCGGCGGCGGCTCGACACGTTCGTCTACGGACTCGGCGCGTGCGAGCCCGCGGGAACGTTTGCGTCGCTCTCCGAACTGCGCGAAACGCTTCGCGCGTGGGGTTTCCCGCTCACGGATTTCTGCGAAAAAGTTTCCGGCGGGAACGCGGCGGCGGAAAAAATTCGCGAACTCGGCGAGCTACGCAAAAACTTCGATTTCCCGACGGACGGCGCGGTCGTCAAGCTCGACAGTTTCGCTCTGCAGAAAAAACTCGGCGAAAAATCCAACGCGCCGCGCTGGGCGATCGCGTTCAAATACGCGCCGGAACAGGCGGAGACGACGCTCCGCGCAATCACGCTCCAGATCGGTCGCACGGGAAAAATCACGCCCGTCGCGGAACTCGATCCCGTCGAAGTCGCGGGAACGACCGTCTCGCGCGCGACGCTTCACAACGAGGACGAAATCGCGCGGAAAGATCTGCGCGTGGGCGACCGCGTCATCGTCGAAAAAGCCGGCGAAATCATTCCGCAGGTCGTGCGTTTCGTTCCCGAAAAACGCCGCGCGGACGCGGAAGTTTTTTCGTTCGAAAACGAACTGAAAAAACTCGGAATCGAGGCGGAACGCCCCGAACGCCTCGTCGATCCCGCGAAGCCGGAAAAAGGCACGGAGCGCGCCGTCGCGTGGTATGTGAAAGAAAAAGACACGCCGGAGCTGCGCCGACGCCGGCTGATTTATTTTGCGGGAAAAACCTGCATGGACATTCCGAATCTCGGCGAAGCCGTCGCCGCGCAGCTTGTCGACCGCGGCTTCGTCGCCGTTCCCGCGGACCTCTACGCGCTCACGTTCGAACAGGCGCTGACGCTCGAAAAATTCAAGGGGAAAGCCGCGAAAAACCTGCTCGACGGAATCGCCGCATCGCGTTCCCGAGAGCTTTGGCGGCTGATCAACGGTCTGGGCATTCCCAACGTCGGCGAGACCACGGCGAAAGATCTGGCGAAGAAATTCCGCTCGCTCGCCGCGCTCGAAGCCGCGTCCGCGGAGGAATTGGCGACGATCGACGGCGTTGGCGAAATCGTCGCCGCAAGCATCGCGGACTTTTTTCTGAAACCCGAAAACCGCGCGCTGTGCGACGCGCTCGCCGCCGCCGGAGTCAACACCGAGGCGACGGACGCAGAAATCGACGACGCCGCGCCCGCCGAACGGATTTTCGAAGGAAAAACTTTCGTGCTCACGGGAACGTTGCCGACGCTAAAACGCGACGCCGCGAAAAAACTGATCGAGGCGCGGGGCGGGAAAGTTTCCGGTTCCGTCAGCAAAAAGACGTCCGTCGTGCTCGCTGGAGAGGAAGCGGGAAGCAAGCTCGAAAAGGCGCGGGAGCTCGGCGTCGAAATCATCGACGAGGCGGAATTTCTGCGCCGTCTCGGCGGGAACACTGCCGACGAAAACGCGACGGACGAACCGCAAGGAAACGAAGCGGGCGGGAACGCTCCCGACGCGGGAACGCCCGCCGCGCCCGCCGACGACCAACTCGCCCTCTTCTGACGCCCGCGCGGGAACTCACGCTTTTCTCCGTCGTTTTTTTGCCGCGGAAAAAGACGGCGCGGTCTCCTCGCAGAGAATGAGTTCGGGGACGCTTGCCGAAACACCGGCTTCGATGAATTCGAACGCGTTTTCGCGCGCAGATATTTTCATCATGCGTTCCCGTGCGACGGAAATCGCAATCTTCGACGAATCAACGCCAATCCAGCGACGATTCAATTCCTGCGCGGCTTCAAGCGTTGTTCCTGAGCCGCAGAAAAAATCGAGAACAATGCTGTTTTCCATCGAAGACGCACGAATAATCGAACGAAGCATTTCCGCGTTTTTCTCCGTCGGATAACGCGGATATTGCGGGTCTTTGAAATCCCAAATATCCTGCATTTTTTTCCCTGCGCGGGAATCGGCGAAAATCTTTCTGCGCGGATTTCCGCTTTTTGACCATTCGATTTCCCCTGCGGCGTCAAGCTTCTCCAATTCGGCGGGAGAGGATCGCCAGTGTCGTCCAGGCGGCGGGAACATTCCCCGGAATTTTTCGCCGGTCGGACCGTTCTGAGTCTCGCCGGGCGCGTGGAGCGGAATCGTCGTGTAAGCGCGTCCGGCGGAATCCGTTTTCGGGAAAAGACGTGCGCGGTCTTCTTCAGAATAACGGATTTTAGGTTCATTCCAAATCGGCGAATCCGTTTTTGAATAAAACAAAATCAAATCTTTTACGTTCCCGTAAGCTTTTCGGGAAAAGTTTTTCGGATTGCATTTAATCCGCGTTATGTCGTTGCGAAAATTATCCGCCCCGAAAATCTCATCCATTATCAATTTGACGTAGTGCCCGATTTTGTAATCGATATGCAGATAAATGGAACCTCTGTCCGAAAGCAAATCCCGCGCAAAAATCAGGCGTTCCCGCAAAAATTCAAGAAAATCCGCCCCTGTCCGCCTGTCCGAATAAGCAAGCGCGTCCGACTTCCGTGAACTGATCGTGCTGACGCGTCGTCCGCCGTAAGTAAATTCCGAATTCGTGGCAAACGGCGGATCGACATAGATCAAATCAACGTTCCCGCGCGCCAAAGGATTTTTTGAGAGTTCACACAAAATCGGCAGATTGTCGCCGAAAATCAGAGAATTTCGCTCGATATCAAATCCGGAAAGCGACGCGGGAACCGTCATTGCCCGAATCGCTTTCTCCGATTTCTTTCCCTCGTAAAAAAGCTCCATGGTTTTTTAAAGCGAGTGCAGGAAGTCGCGCAAACACAACGCGCTCATTATATCGGCGTCAGCTTTTACAAGCTGTGAATACATCTTGTTTTTTCCGGGAATATAGCAAACGCCGTCCGCAATCATGATTTTGCGAACTGCGCCGCGGAATTCGGAGCGCATCGTCGAAAAAGCATCGCTCAGCTGCGCATTTTGATGTCCACCGAAATCCGTTAAAAATTTCGCTTCGCCGATGACAAATCGTTTTCCGATCTTCGCCACAAAATCCAATCCTTTTTCACGAGTATACCCCAAAAAGTCGGAGCACCATTCCCCCATCTCTGCGTCGCTCCCGTCAAGAATCGCGTCTCCGTGAAAGCTCTGAAAATCTTCCGCGGGAACAAGCGGAATGCCGCATGCAAAGCCGATCAACGGTTTTCGGATTCCTCTCAATCGCACTGCGGTCCCGACGCAAATACGCGACATAAGAATCTTTTACGGGGAACAGTTCAAGATCCAGAAGTGCTCCGATCAATTTTTTGTTGGCACGAGCGTGAAATTCCGTTTCGACCTTACGCCACAGCGCGGCGTCGAGCGTCCTCGATATCTCCGGATTCATCGGATAAATCCG
>CAZWIK010000005.1:21634-68314 GCA_964633895.1 uncultured Enterobacteriaceae bacterium
GCCACAGCGCGGCGTCGAGCGTCCTCGATATCTCCGGATTCATCGGATAAATCCGGAAAAGTTCATCCAAATAATTGCTTTGATTCGCGAACTCTATACTGCGCTCCGTCCAAAAATTCATCGTTTGAAAATTACACCATACGATTTTTCCCGTCAAACATTCCCGCGCGCGGGAACGCGTCAGAAGAAAAATCGCCGCGTGAGATTCAAATGCGGGAACGTTCCCGTCGTTTTCGCGCGGAGGCAGATGCTCAGCATCCGATCGGGATCGGCGGCGTTCCCGCGGGAGAAATTTTCAGAGCGCATAGCACGGTTTTTCGTGGCGAAATCGAGTTTTCCCGAACGCCCGAACGGACGGCGGAATCAAAGTCCCTTGCGCGGGTCGAAAGCGTCGCGCAGTCCGTCGCCGAAAATGTTCAGCGCGAACAGCGTTCCCGCGAAAAACGCGCCGGGGAAAAGCAGTAGCCAAGGGTAATCGCGCATCGCGTCCGCGCCTTCTTTGATCATCAGTCCCCAAGACGTCATCGGCGGCTTCACGCCCAGTCCGAGGAAGCTGATGAAAGCCTCCGTCAGCATCACGCCGGGAACGGTCAGCGTCGCGTAGACGATGACCGTGCCGAAAATGTTCGGCAACAGATGCCGGAGCATGATTTTCGCAGGCGTCTGTCCCATGCAGATCGCCGCTTCGACGAACGCGCGGGAACGCAGCTCCCGCGTCTGCCCGCGCACGATCCGCGCCATTGTCAGCCACGAAACCGCGCCGATCGCGACGTAAATCAGACGCATGTCCTGCCCGAAAAGCACCGTCAGCAGAATCACGAAGAGCGTGAACGGGAGCGCATAGAGAATGTCGACGAAACGCATCATCAGGCTGTCGCGCGCGCCGCCGAGCCAGCCGGCGAGCATTCCGTAGGAAACGCCGATGACGCAGGAAACGACGGTCGCGATCAGCCCGACTTTCAGCGAAACCTGCCCGCCGTAAAGCAGGCGGGAAAACACGTCGCGTCCCAGCGTGTCCGTGCCGAGCCAGTGTTCCCGCGACGGTCCCGTTGCACCGAGCAGCAGATCCTGCGCCTCGAAGTCAAACGGCGCGATCAGATCCGCCGCACCGCAGAGAACGAGCATCAGCAGCACGAACGCGCCGGCGCAGACCGCCGGACGATTCCGGAAAAAACGCTCACGGGAACGCGCACGCGGCGAAACGGCGTTCCCGCCGAAAACCGATCCTTTTTCTTCCTCAATCATATTTCAGGCGCGGATCGAGTTTCACGAGAACGATTTCCGCGAGCAGATTCAGCGCGACGAGCACGGCGGCGTAGAAGATCACCGTGCCGACGATCATCGTGAAATCGCGGTTAAACGCCGCGTTGACGAAAAACTGCCCGAGCCCGGGAACGTTGAACATCGACTCGACGACGAACGAGCCGCTGATCAGCCCCGCCGCCGTCGGTCCGATATACGTGACGACGGGAAGCAGCGCGTTGCGCAGCCCGTGAACGAAATAAATTCTCGCGGGAGAAACGCCGCGCGCCTTCGCCGTCTTCATGAAATCCGCGCCGCGCACTTCGAGCATCGAACCGCGCATCAGCCGCGCCACGGGAGCGGCATACGCCAAGCCGAGCGTCAGCGCGGGCAGAACGAAATCCGACGGCTCGTTCCAGCCCGACGCGTTGAACCAGCCGAGCCAATTTGAAAAAATCAGCACCAGCAGCGGACCGATCACGAACGTCGGCAGACAGATTCCCGCCGTCGCGATTCCCGTCGGAATGCGGTCAAGCCAGGAATCCGGCTTCATCGAAGCGACCGCGCCGAGCGGAATTCCGACGGCGAGCGCGAAGACGAGCGCTCCCGCGCCGAGCGCGAGCGAAGTCGGAATGCGATCCGCGATCAGCTCGCTCACGTTCCAGCCGTGATATTTGTAAGACGGACCGAGATTTCCGCGCGCGAGATTTTTCAGAAAACGCACGTACTGCACGCCGAGCGGCTTGTCCAGACCGTAATGCGCGTTCATCTGCGCCTCGACCGCCGGCGGGAGCGCGCGTTCTTCGTCGAAGGGTCCGCCGGGCGCGAAACGCGCGAGGAAAAACGCCAGCGTCGCGACGATCAGAAGCACGGGAACGGCTTCAAGAATGCGTTTTAAAATGAACCGAAACACGCCGCGATTCTCCTGTCCTCCTCACGCGATCCCGCCGTTTCTTTTTCCGAAAAAAAACGAAGCGGCGAAAAAGCGGAAATATCACTTCCGCCGCTCCGCCGCCTGTTTTTCCAGACGGGCGCGGAGTTCCTCGGTGGAAATCGGACGCGTGTTGACTCCTTCCGACGTAGCGTTGATTCCGCGGGCGCGGCGATACGCCTCGATTTCCGCCTCGCGGTAGTTGGAATTCGCCGCCATGCGCTCGGCGCGCTCGCGTTCCAGCTCCGTTATACGCTGGTCGGCGAGATCGTCTTTCTTTTCCGCCGAGGAATACTTGTAAACCATGAAATACGAAACCGGATTGCAGGCGCTCAGCAGAAGCGCCGCGGCAAGGGCGAACGGAAACGAAAGAAGAAAATTTCGCATAAGTGAACTCATTTTCGCGAGAACGCGGTGCGCCCGCAACCGTTTTTTTTCAAGGAAAGAAAGCGCGGAAGCATTCGGGAACGCCGCCGCCGAGCGCGGCGAAGATTTCCGCGATCGGCTCGGTGACGAACGCGCGTTCCCGCCAGCGCGGATGCGGGAGCGTCAGAAACGGCGTCGCGCGCGTTTCGCCCGCGAAAAAAATCAGGTCGAGGTCGAGCGTGCGCGGCGCGTTCCGGAACGTGCGCACGCGTCCGAATTTTTTTTCGACGTCGAGCAGTTCGCGCAGAAAATCCTCGGGAGACGTTCCCGCGGGAACACCGAGCAACGCCGCGCCGTTCAGAAAATCCGGCTGGTCGAGGTAGCCGACGGGCTTCGTTTCCCGAAACGACGATCGCGCGAGAACCGCGTTCCCGCGCGCTTCCAGCTCGGCGAGCGCGGCGGCGAGCGTTCCCGGGCGGTCGCCGAGATTCGAGCCGAGCGCCACGAGCGCGAGAATTTTTTCGCCGCCGTTCATCGGCGAACCGTGCATTTCACGGCGCGTTCGATGTCGAGCATGATCTTTTCAAAAACCTTGTTCACTTCCGCGTCCGTCAGCGTCTTCGTTTCCGAGCGGAAAACGATTTCGTAGGCGAGCGACTTCCTGCCCTCCGGCAATCCTTTGCCCGCGTAGACGTCGAAGCAGCTCACTTTTTCGACGAGAAACTGCTTCGCCGCCGCCTTCGTCGCCGTCGCCTTGAGACGGTCGGCGACGTCGCCCTCGGGAATGTCCGCGTCGACGACGAGCGCGATGTCGCGCGTCACGGGCGGGAACGTGGAAAACGGCTTGAAGCGCGCGTGCTTCGGCGGATTTTTGAAAACGTCCTGCGTGAAGAGAATTTCGCCCGCGACGACGGCGCCGTCGATGTCCCACGTCTGCTTGGCGAGCCTGACGTTTACGAGTCCGAGCGCGATTTCAAGCGCGCGGGCGCGGTCGCTTCCCGCCGCCGAATGCCCTTTCTGCCAGATCGGCGTCTCGTCCGCGTTCATCGCGGAAAACAGCAACCGCTGTTCGGCGATTCCCGCGCGCGCGGCGATATCGAGACAAAGTTTTTTCGCGAAATAAAAATCGATTTTCTCGCGGGAACGCCACGAGCGCGTCGTCGGTTCGGCGAGCGCGACGAACGCGACGGAAACGAGTTCCCGCAGCGCGCCGTCTTTCTGCGGCCGGAACACGTTCCCGATTTCGAAGAAGCGGCGCGGCGCGTTCCGCGCGGAGAGATTGAGCTTGAGCGCGTCGAGCAGTCCGGGCAGGAGCGACGGACGGATGTGCGATTGTTCGCTCGTGAGCGGATTCGCGAGCGCGAGTGCCGACGCGATTTTTTCGCCGAAACATTTTTTCAACTCGGCGGAATCGCGCAGCGTGTAATGAACGCATTCCGCGAAGCCCTGCCCCGCGAGAAGCGAACCCGCCCTGCGGCGGAATTCCGCGGCGGGAGCGTCGCCGTCGGGAGCGACGGGCGAGGGAATCGCCGTCGAGGGAATCGTATCCGTTCCGTAGATGCGCACGAATTCCTCCACGAGGTCGATCGGGCGATCGACTTCCGGACGGAACGCGGGAACGAGCACGCGCCACGCGCCGCCGTTTTCGGAAACGGTAAAGCCGAGGCGGCGGAAAACGTCGATGATCGCGGCGTCGGGAACGCTGTAGCCGCAGCGTTCCCGCACGTAGTCGCCGGAAATTTCAATTTCGCGATCGCCGCGCGGGAGCGTTCCGAGGGAAATTTGCGGACCGGAAATTTTTCCGCCCGCGATTTCGCAGATGAGCTGCGCCGCGCGCGCGCCCGCCTTCGCGACCATCGTCGGATCGACGTCGCGCGTGAAGCGCGTCGAGCTGTCGGACGACACGGCGAGCCGGCGGGACGTCTTGCGAACGTTCGCGGGATCGAACCACGCGGCTTCGAGAACGACGTCCGTCGTCGCGTCCGTCACGCCGGATTCCTCCCCGCCCATCACGCCGGCGACGACGAGCGGTTTTTCCGCGTCGGCGATGAGGCACATTTCCGGCGAAAGCGCGTAATCCTTGCCGTCGAGCAGGCGGATTTTTTCGCCCTCGCGCGCCTGACGGACGACGATTGCGTTCCCGCCGATCTTCGCCGCGTCGAAAGCGTGTAGCGGCGAACCGAGTTCCATCAGCACCCAGTTCGTGATGTCCACGACGTTGTTGATCGGGCGAAGACCGACAGCGAGCAGATCGCGCTGCATCCATTCCGGCGACGGCGCAATTTTGACGCCGCGGATCGAAAACGCGTTGTAAAGCGCGCAGTTCGGCGATTCGATCGCGAGTTTTTTCAGAAGGGAGTCCTCCGCGGGAACGTCCGAAACGGGAGCGAGCGATTGCGGGAACGCGGGCATTTTCAGCGGTTTGCCGAAATACGCCGCGAGATCGCGCGCCACGCCGACGATGCTCAGGCAGTCGCCTCGATTCGCCGTGACGGAAATGTCGAAAACCGTGTCGGCGGGCGGGAAATGGGCGTTGATCGGTGTGCCGAGCGGCAAATTGCGCGCCGTGAGAATGAGCAGCCCCGCGTGGTCGTCGTTCAGCCCGAGTTCGCGTCCGGAGCACATCATGCCCTGCGAGACTTCGCCGCGCATCTTCGTTTCGTTGATCTGAAATCCGCCCGGCAGCACCGCGCCCGGCAGCGCGACGGGAACGATGTCGCCCGTCTTGAAATTCTTCGCGCCGCAGACGATCTGGCGAACCGTGCCGTCGCCGACGTCCACGCGGCAGATGCTCAAATGGTCGCTGTTCGCGTGCGGAACGAACGAAAGAATTTTCCCGATCACGACGTGTTCGAGCGGGATCAGCCCCGCCGAAGAAATTTCTTCGACTTCAAGCCCGATCATCGGGAGCACGTCCGCGATTTTTTCCGCGGAAACGTCGCTCAGATCCGCGTATTTGTTCAGCCATTGCAGGGAAACTTTCATAATCGGCGCGAGATGATAGACTTCCCGCGCCCGCCGCGCAAGAGCGCAAAATTCGGGAACGCGCGAACCGCCGCTTTCCGGATTTCCCATTTTTAAATTGCCACGTTCCCGCGAGTCGGCAAAAATCTGCCCTCCGAAGCGGGGCGAATCCGTTCCCGCGGAAGAATCGAAAATTTTCAGAGAAAAAAAATTTATGGCAGCACCCAACGTCTGGAATCGCAAAGACCTGATCGCGATCGAACCGCTCTCGCGCGACGAGCTTGAAACGCTTTTCGCGCAGGCGGAAATCTTCAAGGCGTCGTTCGGCGGGCGGGAACGCTTCGACACGCTGAAAAACCGCACCGTCGCGACTTTCTTCTTCGAGCCAAGCACGCGCACGCGCTCCGCGTTCGAGGTTTCCGCGCGGCGGCTCGGCGCGGACATTCTTTCGCTGAACGAAACGACATCCTCGCGCACGAAAGGCGAAACGTTACGCGACACCGCGCTGAACATCCGCGCGCTCATGGCGGACATGGTCATCATCCGCCATTCCGCGGCGGGAGCGGCGTCTTACCTTTCGAAAATTCTCGACATTCCCGTGATCAACGCGGGCGACGGCGCGCACGCGCACCCGACGCAGGCTCTGCTCGACGCATTCACGCTACGGGAACACTTCGGGCGCGACTTGACCGGGAAAAAAGTAACGATTCTCGGCGACATTCTCTTTTCCCGCGTCGCGCGCTCCAACATTTACTGCCTCACGAAACTCGGCGTCGAAATAACGCTCGCGGGGCCGACGACGCTCGTTCCCGAAGAATTCCGAGCGTTCCCGGGCGTGCGCATCGCGCACGATCTGAAAAGCGCGCTCGCCGAAGCCGACGCCGTCATGCTTCTGCGCATTCAGCACGAACGGCAGACGACGACGCATTTTCCCTCGCTCGGCGAATACACGTCGCTTTTCGGGCTGAACAAGGAACGCCTCGAATGGATGAAACCCGAGGCGATCATCATGCACCCCGGTCCGATCAACCGCGGCGTCGAGCTGGAAAGCGAAATCGCCGACGGTCCGCGCTCCGTCATTCTGCGCCAAGTCACGAACGGCGTCGCCGTCCGCATGGCGGGGCTTCACCTCTGCACGAAATTCTGCGACGCGCAAAAAAACTGACGTTCCCGCGAAGCGCCGGACGCGGGAACGCGTTTACGGGAACGCCTGCGCTTTTTTAATTTTCCTGAAAAAATCATGACGGAAGCACAAATCAGCGGCGCCGAAGCGCGTCTCGGAAAATTTCTTTCACAAACGCCGCAGGTGGACGAATCTGCCTACGTCGCGCACGGCGCGAGCCTCATCGGCGCGGTCAAGGTCGGCGCGCGCGCCAACATCTGGGCGGGAGCGTTGCTCCGCGCGGACATCGAGGAAATCGTCATCGGCGAAGGATCAAGCATTCAGGACGGCGTGTGCATCCATCTCGCGGACGACCTGCCGACCGTCGTCGGGAAATACGTTACCGTCGGACACCGCGCGGTGCTTCACGGCTGCAAAATCGGCGACGAATGCCTGATCGGCATGAGTTCGACGATTCTCGACGGCGCGGAAATCGGCGAGCGCAGCATCGTCGCCGCGGGAGCGGTCGTGCCGCCGCGGATGAAAGTTCCCGCCGGTTCGATGGTCGTCGGCTGCCCGGCGAAAATCAAAAAAATGCTCACAGAAGAGGAACGGGCGGCGCTGCGGCTCTGGGCGGAAAAGTATCTCGTCGTTTCCGCCGCGCACAAAGCGAGGTTCGGCTCGCAGAAATTTTGAGCGTTCCCGAATTTTTTCCCGAAAAAAAAATGTCCGCGCCCGAGCAGAAAGAAAACGCGTTCGTCAGCCTGCTGATGAACATCGCCGTTCCCGCGCTCATTTTGACGAAAGGCGCGAAGCTCGCCGAGCGTTTCGGCGGAATCGCCCTTTCGCCCGCGTTCGTGCTCTGCGCCGCGCTCGCGTTCCCGCTCGTCTATTTTCTGCTTGATCTTCGGAAACGGCGAAAAGCGAACTGGATTTCCGTGATCGGCTTCGCGGGAACGCTGCTCACGGGCGGCGTCGGGCTGGCGCAGCTCTCGCCGGCCTGGGTCGCGGTGAAAGAAGCGGCGATTCCGCTGTTCATCGCCGTCGTGCTGGTGTTCTCGCGCAAGTTCATCCGAACGTTTCTCTTCAACGAAACGGTATTCGACGTTCCCGCGATAGAGCGTGCCGCCGCGGAACGCGGGAACGCGCCGCTGATCGCGGCGACGCTGACGCGCTGTTCCCGCGTGCTCACGGCGTCGTTTTTGCTGAGTGCGGTTCTGAATTTCGCGCTCGCGCGGATTATCGTAACGACCGATCCCGCGCTGGACAGCGCGGCGTTCAACGAGGAACTCGGGAAAATGATGGCGCTCTCGTGGCCGGTCATCGTGTTGCCGTGCATGATTTTCATTTTCGCCGCGCTGTGGATTCTGATCAAAGGCTTGGAAAAAGCCTCCGGATTCCCGATAGAGCAGCTTTTCAAAAAAACGAAATCGGACGGAAACGCCGCGTGAGCGCGGGATCGCCGGGAAAACTAAGCGCGGGGGCAAAGTCAGTCCGGCATTTTCCGAACGCGATTCATTTTTTACGAAACGAAAAAATCGTTTTCCCGCGCGAGCCAAAATTCCACGCGGGCAATCATGCGCTCGACTTCCGGCACGGGAACGGCGAGCGCGTCCGGCGGTGTTTTCAGCACGTCCGAAACGCACTGCTTGTCGTCGAACGCCAGCGAATCGAACCAATCCTCGCGGATGGGCAAGCCGCATTCCCGCGCGAAAATCCAGAGCGATTTGAAATAAACCGCATCCTTGCGCGCCTTTTCGGAAAACGCGCTTATCGCGTTCCCGCAGAGCTGGAAAACCGCGTCGCGTGCGTCCGGCGGGAACGCGTTTCGCGCGAGCACGAGCGCGAACCGGCTCGCGTAAACCAAGCCGGAATAATTTCCGGAAATGCCCGTATGCCGCGCCAGCAGCGCGTATTCCTTGGCAAAGCGCGGACCTTCCGTGCCGGACTTCGCGCGTTCGAGAAGCATTTCGGCTTCGTCGAAAAGATCCGGAACGATCGTCCCCGTCTTTTTCGTCGCCTGACGGATCAGGCAGGAGAACGCGCCATCTTCGGCGGAAAGCGCGGTTATCAGCCAGAATTTTTCGCCGTGAACGGCGCGGGAAAGGATATACGCTCTCATCGCGCCACTCCGCTTTCGGCGGGACGCCACTCGACCAGCTCCGCCTGCTGATATTTTCGCCCATTGTAATTGTTCCACGAAAGGCGCACGGCAAGCTCGACGCGCGTTCCCGCCGCGGGAACGGTTCCGGGCTTGTGCCACGCGACCACGCCGAGCCGCGAAAAATTCGGCAGCACGAGCTGAAACCGGAAATTGTCTCCGCCGAAAGAAATGACGCCGCGCGGCATCACGATGTCGCGGATTCCGAAAATCGGTTCGGGATTGCCCTCGCCGAACGGAGAAAGCTGCGAAATCTGGTCGAACAATTCCGACGTGATGTCTTCCGGGTCAAGCCACGCCGCGATTTCGAGTTCCCGTTCGGAGGAGTTTTCCGCCGCGGACGCGTTCAGCGCCTCGCCGACGGCGCGGTCGAAATATTCCCGAAATTCGGCGACGTTCCCGACGTCCACCGAAACGCCGACCGCCATCGGATGCCCGCCCCACGAATCCAGCTTGTCGCCGTAAGGACGCAGAACGTCGACCAGATTCACGCCGGGAACGCTTCGGCCGGAGCCTTTCGCCAGTCCGTCTTCGATGCCCAGAACGATGCAGGGGCGATTGAATTGCCGCGCGAGCTTTCCCGCGACGATTCCGACGACGCCCGGATGCCATTCTCCGCAGGCGAGCAAGGCGTGGCGCGTTCCCGCGTCCGCCTCCACCTGCGCGAGGGCCTCCTCGTAGATTCCGCGCTCGATTTCCTGCCGGTCGCGGTTCATTTCCGACAGTTCCCGCGCGAATTCCGCGCAACTTTCCTCGTCTCTGCAGAGAAACAGTTCGATCGGAAGCGACGCGTCCGCCAGCCGCCCGCTCGCGTTGATGCGCGGACCGATGCGGTGCGAGACGTCCACGGGCGAAATGTCCGCCGTGTCGGCGATGTTGCTCGCCTTGATCAGCGCTCGCAGACCTTTGCGCTTCGTGTTTTTCATTTGACGGAGACCGAACCAGACCATCGTGCGGTTTTCGCCGACGAGCGGCGAAATGTCCGTTATCGTGCCCATCGCGACGAGGTCGAGGTATTCGCGCAGAATGATGTCGAACGAACGCGGATCGCGGCGGGAACGCATGATTTTCAGCACGCCGTGGAGCACTTTGAACGTCAGCCCGACCGTGCACATCGGCGAATAATCCGGCGCGGAAAAAAACGCGGAATTCGGGTTGACCAGCAGCGCGTCGGGCGGTGCCGGCGTCTTGCTGCGGTGATGATCGACGATAACGACGTCGATTCCGCGGGAACGCAGTTCCGCGACCTGCTCAACGGCGTTCGTCCCACAGTCCAGCACGAAGAAAAGCGCGGGGCGTTCCCGCGCCAGCGCGCGGCGCACGATCGCCGTGCTCAGCCCGTAGCCCTCGCCCGTCCGCAGCGGCACGTAGTATTTCGGATCCAGCCCGAAACGGCGCAGAAAGCTCATCAGCAGCGTTACCGCCGTCACGCCGTCCACATCGTAATCGCCGATGATGGCGACGGAATCCCGCGCGTCGATCGCCTGAACGAGGCGCATCGCCGCCGCTTCAAGATTTGGAATCAGAAACGGATCCGTCACGTGCGAGAGCTTCGGCGCGAGAAACCGTTCCGCTTTCTCCAGATTCCCAAACCCCATTTTCGCGAGGACAGCGGCGACGGACGGAAGCAGCCCAAGCTCTTCCCGCAGCGCATGGAGCGCCCGATCGTCCGTCTCTGTGCAAACCCATTTCACCTCGAAAAGAATTGCGGATTTTACATCGCGGACAAAGGAAAACGCAAGCGCAGGAACGCAAAAACGCCTTGATTTCCCCGTTCCCGCGGAATTAAATTGTAATAATTCCAATCCAACCGAAAGAAAGATATGGCAAAATACATATGCACGATTTGCGGCTACGTTCACGAAGGCGACCAGCCTCCGGCGTCATGCCCGCAATGTAAAGCTCCGGCTTCCAAATTCCAGGAAGTCGTCGAAACCGCCGGGAAAAAGACCTGGGCGGACGAACATCGCATCGGCGTCGCCCAAGGCGTCGATAAGGAAATCGTCGAAGGACTCAACATGAACTTCATGGGCGAATGCACCGAAGTCGGAATGTATCTCGCGATGAGCCGTCAGGCGGATCGCGAAGGCTTTCCGGAAGTCGCGGAAGCCTACAAGCGCATCGCCTTCGAAGAAGCCGAACACGCGGCGAAATTCGCCGAACTGCTCGGAGACGTCGTGAAGCCCTGCACGAAGACGAACCTGCAGATGCGCGTGGACGCCGAGCAAGGCGCTTGCGAAGGCAAACTCGCCCTCGCCAAGCGCGCGAAAGAGCTCGGACTCGACGCGATTCACGACACGGTTCACGAAATGTGCAAGGACGAAGCGCGCCACGGCGCGGCGTTCGAAGGTCTGCTGAACCGCTACTTCGGAAAATGATGTTCCGATTCTGATTCATCCGCCGCGGGAACGCTCGTTTCCGCGGCGGCATTTTCCCAAAACAAATTTTATTTTTTCAAAAAAAAATTCGCGTTCCCGCCTCGCATTCGACCATGGAACGATTCAGTCCAGACGCCGTTCTCGCGGAACACGGAATCCGCCCTTCCCGCCAGCGGATCGCCATTTTCAAATTTCTCGCCGAACACCCGACGCATCCCACGGCGGAAGACGTCTATCAGGCACTTTACAGGCAGATCCGAACGCTCTCGCGGACGACGGTTTACAACACGCTGCGCCTGTTCTGCTCCCGCGGCGCCGCGCAGATGATCACGCTCGAAGAAAATGAAATGCGCTTCGACGCCAAGACCGAGCCGCACGGTCATTTCAAATGTATCTCCTGCGGAAAAATTTTCGATTTCCCCTGCGCGCCGATGCTCCCGTCGGCGATGAAGTCGCTTCCCGCCGGATTTTCGCCGCGGGAAACGCAGCTTTACGTCCGCGGGCTTTGCCGCGACTGCTGCGCCGCGCCCGATATTGCGTAAGCGAACGCGAAAAGCGACCGATGCAACCGCCGGCAAGGCGACGCGAACATCGCGGCGCAAAAAAATCTCGCGGGAACGCGGGGTTTGGGCGAAGATTTCGGAAGACGGACATGAGCAAAGAGAAACGCATACTCATTCTCGGCGGAGGAATCGCCGGGCTGACGGCGGCAAACGCGCTACGGGAACGCGGAATGAAAACGCTACTCGTCGAAAAATCGACGCGGACCGGCGGCGCGATCCGCACGGTTTCGCGCGACGGATTTCTCGCCGAGGGCGGACCGCAGACGCTCGTCGCCGAAGACAAAAAGCTGTTCGATTTCCTGCGCTCGACGGGCGTTCTCGAATACGCCGTAGACGCCGCGCCCGCCGCGAGGAAGCGGTTCATCGTCCGAGGCGGCAAGCCGCGCGTCGTCCCGATGTCTCCGTTTTCCGCGGTTTCGACGCCGCTTTTTTCGTTCGCGGGAAAACTGCGCCTGCTCGCAGAACCGTTCGTTCCCGCGAAGCGCGACGGGAACGCGGAAAGCGTCGCGGATTTCGTCCGTCGCCGCATCGGGCGCGACATGTATGACTACGCGCTGAATCCGCTCGTCGCGGGAATTTTCGCCGGAAATCCGGAAAAGCTGGACATCCGCTACGCGTTCCCGAAAGTCTGGAATCTGGAACAGCGCTACGGCTCGTTGATCCGCGGAACGCTGCCGAACGCGAAGCGCAAGCGCGAATCCGGGCTTTACGAAAAAAAGCGCACGTTTTCGTTTTCGCAGGGCATGGAAACGCTACCGAAACTCCTGCGCGCGCGGCTCGATCCGCGCGGCGTGCGCGTTCACGCGGAAATTACAGACATCGCCGAAGAAAACGGCGGCTGGCGCGCGCATTGGCGTTCCCGCGACGCCGTCTGCACGTTTTTCGAAGAAGACGAATTTTTCGACGCCATGCTGATCGCGACGCCGCCCGACGCGTGGCGGGAACTGCCGTTCCGCAACGACGCGATCCGCGCCGCACTCGCCGCCGCGGGAACGCCCGAAATGCCGCCGGTAACGATGCTCACGCTCGGCTTCGCGCGGGAACGCGTCGCGCACCCGCTCGACGGCTTCGGAATGCTCGTTCCCGAAAAGGAAAAACGGAAAATTCTCGGCACGCTGTTTCCGTCGTCGCTTTTCCCGAACCGCGCGCCGCAGGGCTTTGTCACGCTTTCGACGTATCTCGGCGGCTCGCGCCAGCCGGAAATCGCCGCGCTTCCGGAAGCGGAGCAGCTGCGCATCGTCCGCGAGGAACTGCGGGAACTGCTCGGCGCGCAAGGCGAGCCGGCGTTCGTCGCGCGCATTGAAAACCTCCGCGCGATTCCGCAATACAATATCGGATTCGAGCACTTTCTCGAAAAAATTTCCGCGCTCGAAAGCGCGTTCCCGCTACGCTTCGCCGGAAATTTCCTCAACGGAATCTCGGTCGCGCAGACGATGCTTTGCGCGCTCGGAAAAGCGGAGAAAATCTGACGCCGCCCGGCGCGCGGCGTTCCCGCGAAAACGCGGCTCGGGAATGTTTTTTTTCGCCGTTGGCATTCGATCTGCAAAACTTTTTTTCTGAAAAAAAAATTATGGAAAACAAACAAATGTTCGCTTGGATTCGGGATTGGCTGGTGCTCGCGCTCGCCGTCATGTTCGCCGCCTGGGCGCTGGACGGAATTTCGTGCTCGAATCTTCTGACGCTGCTACTCGTCGCCGCCGCGATCAGCCTTTTCAATTCATTTCTGCGTCCGGTGCTTCTGTTGCTGTCGCTGCCGTTTCTGCTCGCGACGTTTGGGCTCGGCATGATTTTCGTGCTTTGGCTGATCAATTCGTTTTTCCTGTATCTCGCGGGAACGCTGTTTTCCGGTTTCCATGTCGCGAGTTTCGGCACGGCGATGATCGGCGCGGTCTTCATCAGCGTCGCGCAGTTCTGCCTGAACGCGATCTTCGGCATTCCGCAGAAAAAAATCCGCATCGGCGGGAACGAACCGCCGCCCGCGCCGAGACCGCCGCGTTCCCGCCACCGCGAAAACGACGAAGACGCGATCGACATTTGATTTCATTTGATTTCGCACGAAGCGCAAATTTAGAATCGTCCCCGTTATGACAACGACAAAGAAAAAAACGTCCGGCAAAACCGCCGCTCCCGTGAACGGAATTTTCAAGCGCGAAGACGCCGTGAACCGCCTCGTTCCCGCGGAACGCAAAGCACTGGACAACTACATTTCCGCGTATCTGAAATATCTTTCCGTCGCAAAAACCGAACGGCGCGCCTACGCGGAAGCCGTCAAAATTCTCGAAGCCAAGGGTTTTAAACCGCTCGCTTCGTTCAAGACGCTGAAAGCCGGCGACAAAGTTTACCGCGGCTATCACGGCAAAACACTGTTCGCCGCCGTAATCGGAAAAACGCCCGTCGCGCAGGGCGTGAACGTCGTCGGCGGACACACGGACGCGCCGCGCATCGACTTGAAGCCCGTGCCGCTTTGCGAGAAGAACGGCATCGCCTATTTCGACACGCATTATTACGGCGGTATCAAAAAATTCCAGTGGGTCGCACATCCGCTCGCGCTCTACGGAACCGCCGTGCGCAAAGACGGCTCGAAAGTCGAAATCGCAATCGGCGACAAGCCGGGCGATCCCGTGTTCATGATTTCCGACATTCTCCCGCACCTCGGGCAGGAACAGGCGGGAAAAGTGCTCAGCGAAGCGTTCCCGGGAGAAAATCTCGACCTGATCGTCGCGACGACGCCCGTTCCCGAAGCCGAAGACGACGACGGCGTGAAGGAAAAAATCCGTCTGCACGTGCTGCGCATTCTCGCGCGGGAATACGGGCTGACGGAACAGGACCTGATCAGCGCAGAACTCGAAATCGTTCCCGCGGGAATGCCGCGCGAAATGGGATTCGACCGCTCGCTCATCACCGGCTACGGACACGACGACCGCATCTGCGCGTTCGCCGGACTGCAGGCAATGGCGGACATCGGTGGCGTTCCCGCGAAAACCGCCGTCGTGCTGCTCTGCGACAAAGAGGAAATCGGCTCCGTCGGCGCCACGGGAATGGACTCCACGTTTTTTGAAAATTCCGTCGCCGAACTCGTTTTCCGTCAGGAAAAAGCGTATTCTGACATCATCGTCCGCCGCGCGCTCGAAGCCTCGGCGATGCTCTCCGCGGACGTCTGCGCCGCGCACGATCCGCTGTTCCCGAACAGCAGCTCGCCGGGCAACATGCCGTTTCTCAACGCGGGCGTCTGCATGATCAAATACACTGGCTCGCGCGGGAAAGGCGGCGCGAACGACGCTTCGGCGGAATTCATCGCGCGGCTACGCAAAATTTTCGACGACGCCGGCGTGGTCTGGCAGGTCGGGGAACTCGGACGCGTGGACGTCGGCGGCGGCGGAACGATCGCGCTGTTCATGTCGCGCTACGGCATGAACGTGATCGACATGGGAACGCCGCTGCTGAACATGCACGCGCCGTGGGAAGCCGCTTCCAAGCACGACACATACATGACCTACAAAGCGTATCGCGCGTTCTTCGAAGCAAAATAATCCGAACCATGCGCGTTTTCCCCGAGAAATTTCGCCCGCCGCAGCGTTCCCGCGGCGAAACGCCTTGCGAATGGCTGATCGAGCCGATGCGTTCCCGCAAAGATTTCTTCATGCGGCGGACAATGGGTTGCTGGTCGTTTTATCTCGGCGAAAAAAACGTGCTGCTCTACGTTCCCGCGAAGGACGAAGACGGCGAAGGGCTGCTGATTCCGACGGATTACGCGTTTCACGATTCGCTCATCGCGGAGTTCCCGTCGCTCGCGCCACACGACTTGCTGAAAAAATGGCTTTGCCTCGCCGCCTCCGCTGAAGATTACGAAGAAACGGCGAACGCGCTCGTCCGGCTCATTCTGCGCGGCGATCCGCGCCTCGGCGTCGTCGGCAATATCCGTTCCCGCAGGCGCGGGAAAAACGCACCGCGCCGAAACCCGCGGGAACGCTGAGCGCGACGCGCGCATTTCCGGTTCGCGTTTTTCCCGGAAACGTCGAGGACTCTGCGGAAATTTTCCCGAAAAAAAATGCTGCTCCCGAAACTGAAAGACGTCGTTTTCTCACCGCGTTCCCGCATATTTTTTAAACGGCTCGCACGGCTTTACATCGCGGGAACGCTCGCGTTCTTCGCGCTGTTCTGGCTTGTCGCCTACACGCCGCTGGGCTGGAAGCTCGAAGAAATTCAAATCGAATCCACGCCGTTCGACGAGCTTTTCGACGACGCGGAAGCCGTCGTCATTCTCGGCGGAGATTCCCAGCGCGCCGCCGACGCGGTCAAGGTCTTCAACGCGGGAAAAGCCGCACGAATCGTCGTCAGCGCAGACGAAGGCGCGAACCTCGACGTATTGTTCGGCGCAAAAATTCCGCCGGAAAAAATCAGCGTCGACGACAAGCCGAAGCGCACGATCGACCACCCGCGCACGATTCAAAGCTGCGGAATCACGCCTGAAAGCAAAATCATCATCACGAGCACGCGATTGCAGGAACGCCGCGCCGCGAGGCTTTTCCGCGAAGCGGGCTACACGAATTTCCAGATCTACTCGCAGACGCACGAAATCCGCTTTCCGGAACTCGTCGCGAGGCGCGACCGACTCGGCGTCGCGGGAGCGTTCGACGTTTTTTATTCTTACGCCGCGTGGTTGAAATATTGGCTCGTCGATTGAAAAAAAAACACGCCGCGGCGTTCCCGCGCGGGAACGCGTCCGAACGCCCGCGGGAACGCCGATGAAGCTTGAATTTTGAGACGCGGAACTATTTGATTGAGTCCATGTTTGAAAATCTGACCGACCGCATGACCAACGCGCTGCGCAATCTGCGCGGTCTCGGCAAAATTTCCGAATCCAACATCGCGGAAGCGCTCGCGGACGTGCGCACCGCGCTGCTTTCCGCCGACGTGCATTTCCGCGTCGCGCGCGAATTCTGCGACCGCGTCAAGGAAGCGTGCCTTGGGCAAAACGTGCTCGCAGGCGTCGCTCCCGGACAGATGGCGGTCAAAATCATTCACGACGAGCTCGTTCGTCTGCTGGGCGAAAATTCCACGCAGTTTTCTCCGGCGCGACCGTTGAAAGTGATGCTCGTCGGTCTTCACGGGAGCGGGAAAACGACGTCGGCGGGAAAGCTCGCCAGGTATCTGCGCGCGCACGGGAACTATCGCCCTGCTCTCGTCGCGTGCGACGTTTACCGCCCCGCCGCGATCGACCAGCTCGAAACGCTCGCCGCCGCGACGGACACGCCGTTTTACTGCGACCGCGCGTCCAAAGACGTTCCCGCGATCGGAGAAAAATTCCTGCGCGAAGCCGTCGGCAATTCCGCCGATCTCGTCATTTTCGACACGGCGGGACGACTTCAGATCGACGAAACGCTGATCGAAGAAATCAAACGTCTGCGGGAACGCGTCAATCCGGACGAAATTCTTCTCGTCGCCGACGCCGCGCTCGGGCAGGAAGCCGTCAACGTCGCCAAGCATTTTCACGAAGCCGTCGCTCTCACGGGAATCATTTTGACGAAACTCGACGGCGACGCGCGGGGCGGCGCGGCGCTTTCGATGAAATCCGTTACCGGCGTGCCGATCAAATTCATGGGCACGGGCGAAAAGCTCGACGATTTTTCGCCGTTTCACCCCGACCGCATGGCGCAACGCATTCTCGGTATGGGCGACGTCGTTTCGCTCGTCGAAAAAGCGCAGGAAACGATCGACAAACGCGAAGCCGAGCGTCTCGCCGAAAAAATGAAAAAGGCGGATTTCGATCTCGAGGATTTTCTCGCGCAGCTTCAGCAGATGAAAAAAATGGGACCGCTCGGCAGCATCATGAAGATGATGCCAGGAATGAGCGGCATTCAGGTCGGCGACAAGGAAGAACAGAAGCTGAAACGCACGGAGGCGATCATTCAATCGATGACGAAAAAAGAACGCGCGCGTCCGGAAATTCTGAACGGTTCCCGCCGCGCCCGCATCGCCAAAGGCTCGGGAACGAAAGTTTCCGACGTGAACGCGCTGCTCAAACAGTTTTCGCAGATGCGGCAGATGATGAAAATGCTCAAAGGCGGAAAAATGAAGGCACTCATGCACGGTCTCGGCGGCAAGTTTCCCGGCATGGGCGGCGGAAAATTCCCGTTCTGATTCCGTCGCGGGAACGCCTTCCGTTTTTGCTTTGCGGAAATGATTCAAAAGCCCGAACTGCTTCTGCCCGCGGGAACGCTTCAGCGGCTGAAAATCGCCGCGGCTTACGGCGCGGACGCCGTTTACGTCGGAATGCCGTCGCTTTCCCTGCGCGCGACGGTCGGGCTGACGGACGAGGAGCTCGCCGCGGGAACGCGTCTGCTACACGACGCGGGAAAAAAGATTTACGTCGCATTCAACATTTTTTCGCGCAACGCAGACGTCGAAAAACTGCCGAAAATCGCCGAGCGTCTGCGCGAAATTTCTCCCGACGGCGCAATCGTTTCCGATCCCGCGATCTTCATGTTTCTGCGGGAACGCGCGCCGGAAATCCCGCTACACGTCTCGACGCAGGCGAACGTTTCCTCTTGGCTCACCGTCGAATTCTGGCGAAAGCTCGGCGCGGAACTCTGCGTGCTTTCCCGCGAAACGACGTTCGCGGAAATCCTCGAAATCCGCCGCCGCGTTCCCGCAATGAAGCTGGAAATGTTCGTTCACGGCGCGATGTGCATGAGCTATTCCGGACGCTGTCTGCTTTCCGCGTTCATGGCGGGACGCAGCGCGAATCAGGGAAAATGCGCGCAGTCCTGCCGCTGGAACTACAAAGTTTTTCTCGAAGAGGAAAAGCGCCCCGGCGAAAAAATCGCCGTCGAAGAAGACGCGCGCGGCACGTATTTCATGAACTCGCGCGATCTGTGTCTGCTACCAGAACTGCCGAAAATTCTCGCTGCGGGAATCGCTTCGCTCAAAATCGAAGGACGCAACAAAAGCGATTACTACGTCGCGCAGACCGCGCGGGTCTATCGCGCCGCGATCGACGCGTGGTTCGAAAATTCCGACGCGTGGCGCGCCGAGCCGTTCATGCGGGAGCTCGAAATGCTGCAGAACCGCACTTACACGCGCGGATTTTTCGACGGCGTTCCCTCCGCAGAAGCGCAGAATTACGAAAGCACAGTCAGCCGCGGGAACGCGCTAAACGTCGGCATGGTCGTCGAAAATCCATCGGGAACGCCCGACGAAAACCGCATCCGCGTTGAAGTCCGCAACAAAATTTCCGTAGGCGACGAAATCGAATTTCTGCTGCCGCGCGTCTTCGAGCCGCTGAAAATCCGCATTCCCGCGATGTTCGACGGTTTTTCGGGAACGGCGGTCGAAAGCGTTTCCGCCGGGCGCGCCGGACAGACCGTTTTGCTCCCGCGCGAAATTTTTCCCGCCGACCGCGTTCCCGAGTCGTTCGTCATGGTGAGAAAACGCCTCGCCTGAACCGCGTTCCCGCGGGAACGCTTTTTTTCAAAAAAAACGAAGCTCAGCGGGAAAAGATGAACCGAGGCGGAACGTCGGGCATCGCTCCCGCGCGGGAACAGACGAAACCCGCAAGCGCGGACGCGCGGCGATGCGCCTCTTCGATTTCCGCGCCGAAAAGCAACGCAGAGACGAAACCCGCCGTGAACGCGTCGCCCGCGCCGACCGTATCCGCGATTTCAATACGCCCGTCCGCGGGAACGCAGGAGCGGACGCCGCCGCGCGAAGCGACGACGCTGCCCGCACCGCCAAGCGTCAGAACGACGATTCCCGCCGACGGATATTTTCCGAAAAACGCGGAGAAAAACGCTTCGCGGGAACGAGAGTCCGCGCCGACCGCCGACGCGGCAAAAGGAAATTCGTCTTCGTTGATTTTCAGAATCGTGCAGCGGGAAAAGGAATCGAGCAGAATTTCTTCGGAAAAATAATTTTGCCGAAGATTCATGTCGAAGATGCGGATCGCGGACGCGGGAACGCAGTCGAGAAACCGCTGGATCGTCCGGCGGGAACGAGCGTCGCGCTGCGCGAGCGAACCGAAGCAGACGGCGGAAGCGCGGCGGGCGAGCGAGGCCGTCCGCGCGTCGAAAGGCAGATTGTCCCACGCGCAGTTTTCCGCGAAAACGTAGGAAGCGCGTCCGTCGGCGTCAAGCGCGACGGAAACCGTTCCCGTCTCTTCGGGAACGCGCGCGACGTATTCCGCGGAAAGTTTTTTCTCAGCGAGAAACGCTTCGGCTTCCCGACCGAGCGCGTCGTCGCCGACGGCGGACGCGAGCGCGGCGGCGCAACCTTGGCGCGAAGCGTGATAGGCGAAGTTCGCGGGAGCGCCGCCGAGACGTTTTCCGTCGGGGAAAATATCCCAAAGCACTTCGCCGAGTCCGACGGCGAGCGGACGCGGGAGCTCAGACTTCATCGGATTCCGCGTCCGCATTTTTTTTTCGAAAAATTATTCCTCTTCGTCGATGCGAAGCCCGTATTTTGCACTTACTTCGGCGAGTTCCTCGGCGATCTGCATACGGAAAATGTCCCACGACGTCTGACGGTCGAAAAACTGCCGGATGCGGCTGAATTCCGCGTCAGATTTGTCGAGCGCGGGAACGCTTCTGGAAACGGTCTTCGCGAAGACGGCGTTTTCGCCGACGCGGAACAGCGGAGAAATTTCATTTTCCGGCACGGTTTTCAAGATGCCGATCACATCGACCGCGCGAAATTCGGCGGGAACGCTCTGGGCGGTAAATTCGTCCGGAGAAACGACGTTGAAGCCCAGCGCGCGCGCCGCTTCGGCGAAAGACAAACCTTCCGCGACCGCCTTGCCCAGCGCCTCGCCCTTTTCCCGCGCGAACGCGAGAAAACGCGATTCCTCGTTCTCGATTCGCCACGCCGACGCGACGGCGTCCTTCACTTCGTCGAACGCGGGAATGCGCGACGGCACCGTTCCTGTGAAGACGACGACATACACGGAGTCTCCGGCGGGAATTGCGTCCGTGCGCCACAGCGTGTCGTTCAGGCTTCCGACCGCGCTCCGAAGAATTTCGGCGGGAACGCCCGCGTCCTCGGGAACGGTGCTACGCGGGAACGCGGGAATTTTTGTGAACTGAAGCCCGGACTGCGCGACCGCTTCGGAGAAATTTTCCTGACGAGGATTCATGGAATCCGTCGGCAATTTTTCGTAGAGCGCGTTGGAAACCGCGGCGGCGGCGGCGTCGAGCGCCTGAGATTTTTTCCACTCGGCGACGAGCTCGGCGCGATTGTTTTTCAAGGCTTCGGCGGCTTTTTCCGGATCGCTGGTTTTTTCGGCGACGAACGACGAAAGCTCGAAATCCGTCGGCTCGGGAACGGTCTCCGCCGCGCCCGCGTCCGGCACGAGTTTCGCGAAAAGAAATTCGACCTGCTCTTCGATGCGGAAATCCTCTTTGTTTTTCTCGAAAAATTCCGCGAGCTGCGCGTTTTCGGGAGCGACGTCGAGAAGCGCGGCGGAAGCGGGCGAAAGCTCCGCGAACTCGGCTTTCCAGCGCGTGCTCATTTCTTTCCACGCGAGTTCGACGTCGAATTCGAAAACGGACGGAACGTTCCCGAACGTCTGCAGGAACTGCTGAATTTTCCAGCTGTGAACGATCGCCGTGCGCAGAACGTCTTCGCTGACGTCGAAGTTGCGTTTGATCAGCGCGATGTTCTCCGCGGTCAGCCCTTGTTCCGCGAGATATTCGCTGAGCTGCGCCTGCGTCGGCTCCGGAATCTGATAGGCTTCCGCCTGCTTCACCATGAAGATGCGCTGCACGACGGACTGCGTCGTCAGCCGGCGCGCGCCGTTCGTCAGCAGGACGCCGGCGCGATACGGCGCGATTTCGTCAGCGTTCCCGAGGCTTACGCCGAGTACCGACGACGCGCGGCGCAGACCGAACAAATCGGCGACGCTTCCCGATCCCGTGTAGAACACGAACGTGACGCCGATGAAAACGAGGAGCACGCCGAACACGAGCCGGTGGTGCTTCGCCATGGAATTTTGAAAAAATCCGATCATTGAAATCGAGATATAATTTTTGAATCAAAAAAAAGAAAAGGCGTTCCCGCGCGTTTTTTTTATTTTCCCAGAATATCCGCGAGCGCGGCGAGGAGTTTTTCGTTCTGCTTCGCCGTGCCGACCGTGACGCGCAGGCTTTCCGGCATTCCGTAGCCGTTCATCGGACGCACGATCACGCCGCGCTTTTCGAGTTCGACGAAAACCGTTCCCGCGTTCGCGCCGACGTGAACGAGAATGAAATTCGTCTGCGTCGGCACGTAGCTCAAACCGAGTTTTTCGAAACCAGCGTAAAGCGTTTTCACGCCTTCGGCGTTCCCGCGCAAAGTTTTTTCGACGAATTCCGTGTCGTCGAGCGCGGCGATCGCCGCCGCCTGCGCGGGAAGATTCACGTTGAACGGCTGGCGAACGCGGTTCATCAGCGCAATCACTTCCGCCGAGCCGAACATGTAGCCGATGCGGAAACCCGCGAGTCCGTAGAGCTTGGAAAACGTGCGCGTGCAGACAATTTTCCGCCCTGCGGCGATCAGCGGACGAAAGTCTGGCACCTTGTTCGAAAATTCCGCGTAAGCCTCGTCGACGACGAGAATCACGTGCTCCGGCAGGCTCTCCGCGAACGCGAGCAGTTCGTCCGGTTCGCTCGCCGTGCCTTGCGGATTGTTCGGTTCCGTGATGATGATCATGCGCGTGCGCTCCGTGACGGCGGCGCGCATCGCTTTCAGATCCGTCGCGTAATTCGGCATCGCCACGGGAACGGCTTTCGCTCCCGCGAGCGTCGTCATGATTTTATAAACGACGAACGCCTGCTCGCCGTAAATCACCTCGCAGTCGGGATTGAGAAAAGTCTGCCCGAGAATCATCAGTGCTTCGTTCGAACCGTTCCCGACGAAAAACTGCGCCGGCGCGAGATTCCAGAATTTCGCGAGGCGATCCCGTAGCAGAATCGTCCCGCCGTCCGGATACATATTGATTTCCGAAAGCGCGGCGCGCGCGGCGGCGACGGCTTTGGGCGACGCGCCGAAAGGATTTTCGTTCGACGCCATTTTTTCGATGCCGGCGTGATCGAGCCCAAATTCGCGGGCGACGTATTCGATCGGCTTGCCGGGTTCGTAAACCGGCATTTTCTGCACGACTGCGTTGGCAAGATCTGTATAAGAAATTGACATATCGGAGACGGATTTTGACTTTTCCTGCGCGGGAACGCAAAAGAAAATCTTCTCAGCGGGAACGTTCCCGCCACTCGCCTTCGAGTTTGGAGAAAACCAGCTCGTCGCGATACGCGCCGTAAGCGAATTTCGCGTCGCGGAGCTTTCCCTCAAAAACGTAGCCGAGCCGCCGCGCGACGCTCGCAGACGCCGCATTTTCCGCGTCGCATTCGATGATGCAGCGATGAATCCCGCGCGGGAACAGCTCGCGTTCCAGCAGGCGGACGAATTCCGTCGCGTAGCCGTTCCCGCAGGCGGTTTCGTCCAAATAATAGCCGAATTCCGCCGTGCGGTTCATGTGGGAAATCGTATGCACGCCGCCCGCGCCGACCATTTTTCCCGAGATTTTTTCAAAAAAAACGAACTCGAACGAATTTTGCTCGTCCCAGTTTTTAGAAAAAATATCCGTGACGACGCGCACGTCGGCGAGCGTTTTCGTGCCGTCCGTCCAGAACAGATACTTGCGCAGATGCGCGCGGGAACGGTCGATGAGGCGAAAAAGCTCCTCGTCGTGCTCGTGCGCGCGGCGGCGCGCGACGATTTTTTCGCCGACAATTTCTTCGGGCAGCGAAAATTTTCCGTATTTTTCCAGTCCTAAATCCAACATGGCGTTGCGCGATTTATTTTCAAAAAAAAAATTAACAGCCGGCACCGCGGCGGAAAAGGCGAAAAACGCGAACGCTCCCGCAAAGCGCGAACCTTGCGGGAGCGTTTTCCGTGCGCGGAGGCGCGTCACTTCCACGAAAACACGATTTTCGCGTAATACGTGGTATCGAGATGGCGGGAAGCGGTCGTTTCCGAGCGGTATTCGTTCTTCATGCCGATGCGGATGTCCATGTTGTCGATCCCGTCGACTTTGAATTCGATGTAGGACTCGTGCGTCGCGACGTAGTTTCCGAAAAAGTCCTCAAACGCCGGCGTGTAGGAAATATCGGTAACGACTTTTCCCCAGTTCCACGCGTAATCGTGGTGCAGACCGAAATCCATTCCGAGCGCGGACGTGTCTTCCGGATCGTCCCAGTCGGAGCTGTGCATGTAGTCCTTATACGTTTCGTAGCGGTAGGAAAGACCGGCGCGGACGGAAAAATGCCAATCGTCGTCGTTGATGATTTTGACACCGAGACCCGCCGCGGAGGTGGAAAGGAAGCGGATGTTCTTGATTCGGTCGAAACCGAGGTCTTCCCGCGCATACCAGAACGTCATCGCGGAAATGTCCGCAGTATAATCGACGCCGCAGTGCAGATCGTCGGAGGATTTCGTCCACTCGTATTCGCCCTCTTCGTTCTTTTCGGACTCTTTGGTTTTTCCGTAATTGTAATTGACGTAGAATTTCAGCGTGTCTTCCGGTGCCTTCATCACGGCCTCGGCGGAAACGCCGGCGGTGAGGCTTTCGGTGTTTCCGGTCTTGCCCAGAAGCGATCCCGCGACGGAATATTCCCAACGCCGCTGCAGAGCCTTGATTTTTTTCTCTTCGGGAGAAAGCTCGCCCTGCCGCCACGCGCCGGAAAGCTGCGCGACTTCGAGATTCGCGGAAACCGACCCGCCGTCGACTTTCACCTTTCCGCCTTCCGCGGGAACGATTTTGCCGAGCAGCGTATTGTCGTCCGGCGTGCGCACGAAGACGGGATCCGCCGTCGAAATCGAAACGATTTCGCTCTGCTTGACTTTCGTTTTTCCGGCGTCGTCCGAAGCGTTCGCGATCGTCACGATCCCGCCGTCGACGCTTTCAACGGTGCCGACGAAGACGGAGCCGTCCTTGCATTTGACTTCGTCCGCGAATGCCGTCGCGGAGAGAGCGGCGGCGGCGGAAACGAAGAACACGATTTTTTTCGTATCCATTTTTTTATATATGCCTGTTGTCTTGGTTGTCTTTATGTGTATTTGAGGAGATTTTTTTCCTGAGTGGCGGGAACGTCAGAATTTCTTCGAATCTTTGAGCGTGACGGTGCGGTTGAAGACCGGTGCGCCCGCGACGGAATCGGGATCCGCGCAGAAATAGCCGACGCGCTCGAACTGAAAGCGCGCTCCCGCTGGAACGTTCAGCAGAGAAGGCTCGACGAGCGCGGTCGCGATTTTGAGCGAATCCGGATTGAAATTTTCGCGCCAGTCCGCGCCTTCGGGAACATCCGCGGGATCTTCTTTCGTGAAAAGCCGATCGTAGAGCCGGACTTCCGCGGGCTTCGCATGAGCGGCGGAAACCCAGTGAATCGTCGATTTGATCTTGCGTCCGTCGGGAGTGTTCCCGCCGCGCGTTTCCGGATCGTAGACGCAATGAATGACGGACACGTTCCCGTCTGCGTCTTTTTCGCAGGAAACGCATTTCACCACATACGCCCAGCGCAGGCGCACTTCGCGTCCGGGCGTGAGGCGGAAAAATTTTTTCGGTGCCTCTTCCATGAAATCCTCGCGTTCGATGAAGAGTTCTCGCGAGAACGGCACAAGCCGCGTTCCCGCCGCTTCGTTTTCGGGATTGTTGATCGCCGTCAATTCCTCGACCTGCCCTTCGGGATAGTTGTCGATCACGACTTTCACGGGATCGAAAACCGCCATCGCGCGCGGAGAAGTTTTGTTCAGGTCGTCGCGCACGACGTGTTCGAGTAGCGCGACGTCCGTGAGCGAATTGTATTTCGTCACGCCGATGATTTCGCAGAAATTGCGGATCGCTTCCGGCGTGTAGCCTCGGCGACGCAGACCGCAGACGGTCGGCATTCGCGGATCGTCCCAGCCGCGCACGAGTTTTTCCTGCACGAGCTCGAGCAACCGCCGCTTGCTCATCATCGTGTAGGTCAGGTTCAGCCGCGCGAACTCGTATTGATGCGGCTTGACGGGCGGATTCAGCGTATCGATCACCCAATCGTAAAACGGGCGATGCACTTCAAATTCGAGCGTGCAGATGGAATGCGTGACGCCCTCGATCGCGTCTTCGAGCGGATGCGCGAAATCATACATCGGATAAACGCACCATTTTTCGCCCGTGTTGTGATGTGCGACTTTTCGCACGCGGTAAATGACGGGATCGCGCATGTGCATGTTCGGCGAAGCCATGTCGACTTTCGCGCGCAACGTCGCCGCTCCCTCGGCGTATTCGCCGCGCGTCATTTTTTCAAACTCCGCGAGATTTTCCTCGACGGAGCGTTCCCGCCATGGAGAAAATTTTCCCGGCCGTTCGGGAACGCCGCGATAATCTTTCCACTCTTCCGCGGAAAGATGACAGACGTAAGCCTTGCCGAGCTTTATCAGCTGCACGGCGTAATCGTAAATTTTGTCGAAATAATCCGAAGCGCGGAAATAGCCGTCGCCCCAATCGAATCCGAGCCAGCGCACGTCTTTCTGAATCGCGTCCACGTATTCGACGTCCTCGCGCGTCGGGTTCGTGTCGTCCATGCGCAAATGGCACTCGCCGCCGTATTCTTTCGCCATGCCGAAATCGAGGCAGATCGCTTTCGCGTGCCCGATGTGCAGATAGCCGTTCGGCTCCGGCGGAAAGCGCGTAACGATTTTCGACACTCTTCCCGCGGCAAGGTCGGCGTCGATGATCTGGCGGATGAAATGTCGGTTCGCTACCGGAGATTCAGCAGAAATGGATTCTTCACTCATACTGTTCCCGCCAAGGATAAACATCTTTTCCCCGCAAAGAAAGCAAAGATTTTTCTCCGTCGAAAAAACGCCGCGCGGGAACGTTTTTTTCAAAAAAAATCAGCGCGCGAGAACGAAAATCGAGGCGGACGGCTGATCCTTGCCCTTTTTGCCGATGCGCTTCAGCAATTCCCAGCCGACGGGAACGCTCGGCGCGAAGCCCGCGGGCGTTTCCAAAATCAGGCGCGTTCCCGCCGAATCTTTTTTCGCGAACGCCGCAATTCGTTCGATCGCCGCCGCCGTTTCCGGCTTTTGCCAGAGCGCCCACGGCGGATCGCAAAAAATCAGATCCACTGGCGGAAAATCCGGCGGGAACGGCCGCGCGCCGAGCAGATCCGTCGCGAGAAAACGCACGGCGGGAACAGCGGCGCCGCGCGATTCCAGCGATTTTTTCACAGCGGCGAAATTCTTTTTCTGCGCCGCGCAGGCCGCCGGATTTTTGTCCGCCAAAACCGCCGAGACCGCGCCGCGCGAAACTGCATCCCACGCATACGCGCCCGTTCCCGCGAAGCAGTCGAGCACCGTCGCGCCTTCGACCAGCGCGGTGCCGAGCGAAGAAAAAACCGCCTCGCGCAGATAATCCGTCGCCGGTCGAATTTCCCAGCGCGCGGGAAGCGTCAGCGGGATTCCCCGCGCCTTGCCGCCTGTGATTCTCATTTTCGCGAAAAAAAAAGTTCGTGCGGAAACGCACGCGTCAGGCGGCGGGAACGCTTTCGTTCAGCTTCGTCAAAAGCCATTCCGCCGCGTCGGGCGTTCCCGCGCACGGACGCAGCAACGCGAGCAGTTCCTCGCGGTCGCGCCGTATCGTTTCAAGAATTTTCGGATCGTCGAAACACGCGGCGAGGCGCGCGGCGAGGTTTTCCGGCGTCGCCGCCTTCTGCAGAAATTCCGGATAAACGTCGCGGTCGAGCAGAATGTTCGCCATGCCGAGATACTTGATTCTGCCGCCGACCCAATGGCTGCCGAGCGCCCACGTGATCGGATTTGCGCAGTAAAGAATCGCGCCGGGAACGCCCGCCAGCGAACACGTGCGCGACATCGTTCCCGAGCTCATCAGCACCGCGCTCGCGGGCTGGCGCGTTCCCGCGACGGAATCCACAGGAACGAGCTCGATCCCGCGCGCCGCGTCCGGATTTTTTTTCAAAAGATTTTCGAGAATGCCCAGCACGGGTTCGCCCGGATGGAGCACGACCGCGCGCTTGTCCGGACGCGTTTCGCGGAAAATTTTCCACGCGCCGAGCAGAATCGGAAAAATGCGCGCAACGGGCTTCGGGCGGCTTCCCGGAAGCAGCAGCACGGGAGCGTCCGCCGCGTAGCGCACGGGAAGCACGTGATCTGGCTCCGCGAACGGATCGCCCACGAAATGCACGTCGAGCGTCGTGTCCGCGTAGCATTTCACCTCGAACGGGAACAGCACGCCGAGCGAATCCAGAACTTTTTCCATTTCGAAACGCCGATGCGATTTCCACGCCCAAATCTGCGGCGAAACGTAGTGAAAAAGCGCGATGTCGCCGCCGCCCTTGCGAGAAAGCCCTTCCTTCGTCAGCGCCTTCGCCAGACGAAGATTCATGCCCGGAAAATCCGTGAAACAGACGGCGCGGGGACGGTGTTCCCGCACCCACGCGAGGATTTTCGCGAAAAGTTTTTTGTAAAAAGAAAGATTGGAGACGACTTCGATGAAGCCCACGGCGGAAAACGTCGTCATGTCGAACAGAAGTTGCGCTCCCGCGGTCCGCATGTCGTTCCCGCCGAACGCGGCAATTTTCAGCGCAGGATTTTTCGCCAGCATTTTGGAAATGACGCTCGCGGAAAGCTCGTCGCCGGAATGTTCCCCCGCGACGAAAAGAATGTCGGGACGCCCTTCCGTTTTCGGCGGCGGGAACGCTTCGGGCAATTCGGGCATGGAATTTTTCATCGTGGAAAAGCGTAACGCCCGCGCGCGTTCCCGTAAAACTTTTTCCGCGTCCCGCCGCGAAATTCGGACGCGTCCGCCCTTCGTCAAAAAAAAACGTTCCCGCGGATTCACGCGGGAACGCTTTTCTTTTTTTTTGACGGGGAGAACGCCGCTTATTTTTTGCAGCAGCAGCAAACGCCGTCGACTTTCGCCATGTGCTGGATGAGCATGAGGACCTTGTTGGAATAGCCCCATTCGTTGTCATACCAGGAGACGACTTTGACGAACGTGTCCGTCAGCGCGATGCCGGCGCCCTTGTCGAAGATCGACGTGCGGGGATCGCCGAGGAAGTCGGAGGAGACGACCGCGTCTTCGGTGTAGCCGAGGATGCCTTTGAGTTCGCCTTCGGAAGCCGCCTTCATCGCCGCGCAGATTTCTTCGTATTTCGCCGGCTTTTCGAGATTGACCGTGAGGTCGACGACCGAAACGTCGAGCGTCGGAACGCGCATCGACATGCCCGTGAGCTTGCCGTTGAGCACCGGAAGAACCTTGCCGACAGCCTTCGCCGCGCCCGTGGAGGACGGAATGATGTTGCCGGAAGCCGCGCGACCGCCGCGCCAGTCCTTCTTGGACGGACCGTCGACCGTCTTCTGCGTCGCCGTCGTGGAGTGAACCGTCGTCATGAGACCGTCCTTGATGCCCCAGTTGTCGTTGAGGACCTTGGCGATCGGCGCGAGGCAGTTCGTCGTGCAGGAAGCGTTGGAGACGACCTTCATGTCGGACGTGTATTTGTCCAGATTGACGCCGCAGACGAACATCGGAGCGTCCTTGGACGGAGCGGAGATGACGACCTTCTTGGCGCCCGCCTTGATGTGGGCTTCCGCTTTCGCGGTTTCCGTGAAGACGCCCGTGGATTCGACGACGTATTCCGCGCCGACTTCACCCCACGGAATTTCTTCCGGATTCATTTTCGCAAAGAATTTGATTTCTTTGCCGTCAACGATGATCGAGTGATCCGTGAACTTGACGTCGCCCTTGTACTGACCGTGCATCGTGTCGTAACGAAGCATGTAAGCCATGTAATCCGGCGTCATGAACGGATCGTTGATGCCGACGAACTCAATTTCAGGATTGTTCAGACCGGCGCGGAACACGAGGCGTCCGATACGGCCGAAACCATTGATGCCAACTTTGATAGCCATTGTTCTTATATTTGGTGTTAAAAAAATTCTTTCGAACGAATCGCGGGAACGCTCCCCTCGAAACTCGTTCCATGTATGAAAGTCTTTTTCTCCCGCGACGGCAAGAGAATTATTCCGGAGAGGCGCGTTTCCCGTTCCCGCGGACGTCCCCGCCCCCGGTTCCCGGACAAAAAAAATCTCGCAAAACGCCTTTTTAAAAATCATTTTTAACATTAAAAAAAATCAACCGAAGCAGCATTCAGCCATGAAAAGCAAAAACATTCTGAAATTCCTCATTCCCGCGGCGGCGATCGCGTTCGTTCCCGCCTGCACCGCGTCCGAAGCCCTACTCAACGGGCATCCCGAAAGCATCGCCGAAGACGACGACGTTTTCTACGTCGCGTGCATCGGTCAGCAGATGACGCCGACGGAAAAAGACGGCGACGGCTTCATCGCGACGCTGAACCGTCGGGGGCGCGTGATTTCTCCGAACGCGTTCCCGGGCGTCAGGCTCGACGCGCCCAAGGGCGCCGTGATCGAAGACGGCGTGCTTTACGTCGCCGACGTCGACCGCATCGTCGGAATCAACGTCCGGCTCGGCTCCGTCGTGCAGCTCATCGACTTTTCGCGGGAAGGCACGAAATTTCTGAACGACATCGCCGAGGACGACGATTTTCTCTACGTCTCCGCGACCGACATCAACAAAATTTTCTGCGTCAATCTCCGCAACGGAATTTACGAAGAAATCCAAACGACCGAACCGCTCAACGCGCCCAACGGGCTGGAAATCGAGGACGGCGTGCTCTACATCGCCGAATACGCCGCGAACGCCGACGGTTCGCCCGCCGGTCTGATCAAGGCGATTCCGCTGCGCGGCGTCGGTCCGCGTCCCGTTTCCGTCGTTTACAACGTTCCCGGGCAATACGACGGCATCGCGATCGACGACGAGGAAGACATTTTCGGAAACGAAACCGATTATCTGTATTTCTCCGACTGGCAGATGAACGGCAAGCCCGGCGCGGTCAAAAAACTCAACCTGCGCACGCGCGAAGTGAAAAACGCGGTGAACGTTCCCGTGAACGGTCCCGCTGATTTCATCATCGAAGACCATAAAATCTGGCTTCCGGCGATGCTCGACCGAAAAATCGTCATCGACTAAACCGCGCTCCCGCGCGCAAAAAAAACGTTCCCGCGCGGCGAAAGCCGTTTTTTCGCGGGAACGTTTTTTATGTCGAATCGAATCCCCGCGTCGCGGGAACGCACTTTCGACGGCGCGACGGCTCAGGCACTGCGGGCGGCGAGCCACTTCTTGTATTCAATGGGCAAAACTTTGATGAAGCGGGAACGCTCGGTTTCCCACGCGGCGAGAACGCGGCGCGCGAGCGGGCTTCCCGACGCGGCAATGTGCTTTTCGAGCAGAGTGCGCACTTCGTCTTCGTCCGCGTCGGTTTCGAGTAGCGTCAGTTCGACCATTCCCATGTTGCAGAAATAATCGAAATCTCCGTCCGCGTCGTAAACGTAAGCGATTCCCCCGCTCATTCCCGCCGCGAAATTGCGTCCGGTTTTTCCGAGGACGAGCACGCGCCCGCCCGTCATGTATTCGCACGCGTGGTCGCCGACGCCCTCGACGACCGCCGTCGCGCCGGAATTGCGCACGCAAAAACGTTCGCCGACGCTGCCGTTGATGAACGCCTCGCCGCTCGTCGCACCGTAGAGCAGCGTGTTCCCGGCAATGACGTTTTTTTCGGGAACGAAATCCGCGCGCGAATCCGCCGCGGGAACGACAACGATTTTCCCGCCGGAAAGCCCTTTGCCGAGATAATCGTTCGCGTCGCCCTCCAATCGAAACGAAACGCCGCGCGCGAGAAATGCGCCGAAGCTTTGCCCCGCCGAACCTCGGAACGTGAAGCGCAGCGAATCTTCCGGCAAACCGGCGCTCCCGCGTTCCCGCACAATTTCGCCGGAAAGCATCGCGCCGACGGCGCGGTCCGTGTTGCGCACGTCGAACGTTCCCGCGGAAATTCCCTCGCGCATGGCGGCGATCAGCTTTTTGTCCGCGACGCCGTCGAGGTCGTGATGCTGCGGCGAACTTTTGCGGAGCGCGTCGGCGGGCATTGCCGAGTCGAAATAAAGCAGGCGCGAAAAATCGAGAGACGCCATCTTCGGCAGATCCGGCGCGGGAACGACGCGCAGCAGATCCGCGCGCCCGACGATGTCTTCGAGCTTTTCGAAACCCATCTCGGCGAGAATCGCGCGCACGTCTTCGGCGACGAAGCGGAAATAATTTGCGATGAATTCCGGCTTGCCCGAAAAACGTTTCCGCAAATCTGGATTCTGCGTCGCGATGCCGACGGGACATGTATTCAAATGGCAATTACGGCACTGAACGCAGCCGACGATGATCAGCAGCGCCGTCGAAAATCCGAATTCCTCCGCTCCGAGCAGCGCCGTCAGCACGACGTCGCGCCCCGTTTTGAGCTGTCCGTCCGCCTGAAGAACGACCTTGCGGCGCAGATGGTTCATCACGAGCGTCTGATGCGTTTCCGCCAGACCGATTTCCAGCGGAAGTCCCGCCCATTTGACGGAAGAAATCGGCGACGCTCCCGTGCCGCCTTCCGCGCCGGAAATCGTGATCCCGTCCGCGTGCGCTTTCGCGACGCCCGCCGCGACCGTGCCCACGCCGCTCTCGGAAACGAGCTTCACGGTAACGTTCGCGCGCGGATTCACGTTTTTCAGATCGAAAATGAGCTGCGCCAAATCTTCGATCGAGTAAATGTCGTGGTGCGGAGGCGGCGAAATCAGCGTGATTCCCGGAAGCGAGTGCCGCGTCCGCGCGATGACTTCGTTCACCTTGAATCCGGGAAGCTGACCGCCCTCGCCCGGCTTCGCGCCCTGCGCGATCTTGATCTGAATTTCGTCCGCGTTCACGAGGTATTCCGTCGTCACGCCGAAGCGACCGCTTGCGACCTGCTTGATCGCGGAACGCGCGCTCGTGCCGTCCGCGCGCGGCGCGAAGCGGGCGGGATCTTCGCCGCCTTCTCCGGAATTGCTGCGCCCGCCGATGCCGTTCATCGCAACGGCGATCGTTTCGTGCGCCTCTTTGGAAATCGAGCCGAACGACATCGCACCCGAAACGAAGCGGCGCATAATCGCCTCCGCCGGTTCGACGCGTTCAAGCGGAATCGCGTTCCCGCGGCGATAATCCAGAAAATCGCGCAGAAAAACTTTTTCCGGCTTCGCGTTCACCGCATTCGAAAATTCCGAGTATTTCGCGGGATCGTTTTTCCGCGCCGCCGCGCGGAGCGCGCCCATCATCATCGGCGACCACGCGTGAAATTCACCACCTCGGCGGAAATGATAAAAGCCCGGATTTTCGAGCGCGGGAACGTCTTTCTTTCCGTCGCCCGCAACCGCGTTTTCCGGCGTTCCCGCGGCATCTTCTGGCGTTCCCGCGAAAACCGCGCGATGCGGCGCGAGTGCCTCCTCCGCGATTTCGCCGAGTCCGATGCCGCCGATTTTGGAAACCGTTCCCGCGAAATATTTTTCGACGACGGACTCGGACAAGCCGAGTGCTTCGAACAACCGGCTCGACCGATACGAACGCATCGTCGCGATGCCCATCTTCGACAAAATTTTCAGCAGACCTTTGGAAACCGCGTTGATGTAATTCGTCTCCGCCGCGTGAAAATCGAGCGGCAATTCCCGCTTCGCGACTTTTTCCTCGAGTATCGCGTAAACGAGATACGGATTGACCGCGTTCGCGCCGTAGCCGAAAAGCAACGCAAAGTGCATCGTCTCGCGTGGTTCGGCGGATTCGACGACCAAATCGATCTGAAAACGCTTGCGCGCGGCGATGAGATGCTGATGCACGGCGGAAACGGCGAGTAGCGACGGAATCGGCGCGTGCTCCGCGTCCGTGCCGCGGTCGCTCAAAATGATGAACGACGCTCCGGAATCGACGGCTTCTTCCGCTTTGCGGCAAAGTTCGTCGATGGCTTCGGACAGCGCGTTTCCGGCGGATTCGCCCGCGGCGGGAACGCGGAACAGCGTGGGAACGGAAACCGCGCGGAAGCCTTTGTAAGCGAGATGCGCGAGCAGATCCAGCGCGCGGTTCGTCAGAATTGGCTTCTTGATTTTGACGACCTTGCAGATTTCGGGAACGGGCGTGAGCACGTTTTTGTGCAGCGAGCCGATGTAGCCGGTCAGCGACATCACGAGCTCTTCGCGAATCGGATCGACCGGCGGATTCGTAACCTGCGCGAAAAGTTGGCGAAAGTAGCTGAAAAGCCGCTGCGGGCGGCGCGAGAACACGGCGGGCGGCGCGTCGTTGCCCATCGAGCCGATCGGCTCCGCGCCTTTCGTCGCCATCGGCAGAATAAGTTCCGTCAAGTCCTCTTCCGTATATCCGAAAGTTTTCAAAAGCGGAATGTAATTATCGACCGAATACGCGACGCTTCGCCCGCTCGCGAGATCGGCGAGATTCGCGCGGTTTTTCGCCAGCCAATTCGCATACGGGAACGCGCGAGCGAGCTCGTCTTTCAGCTCCGCGTCGCGAAGAATTTTTCCTTCCTGCGTATCGACGACGAGCATTTTTCCCGGGCGCAGACGACCGCGGGAACGCACTTTCGAGGCGGGAACGGGCAGCGTTCCCGTCTCGGACGCGATGACGACCGCGCCGTCCGTCGTAATCAGATAACGCGCGGGACGCAGACCGTTGCGGTCGAGCATTCCTCCCGCGAAGCGTCCGTCGGAAAAAAGAATCGCGGCGGGACCGTCCCACGGCTCCATGAAAATGGAATGATATTCGTAAAATGCCTTCAAGTCGGCGGAAATCGGATTCGTGTCGTTCCACGATTCGGGAACGAGCATCGCGAGCGCGTGCGGCAGCGTTTTTCCCGACTGCGCGAAAAATTCCAGCGCGTTGTCGAGCGACGCCGAATCCGACATGCCGGGCTGCAGTATCGGCACGAGCTTCGACACGTCGCCGAGTGCCTCGCTTTCGAGCAGCGATTCCCGCGCCGCCATCCACGAGCGGTTCCCGCGTATCGTGTTGATTTCGCCGTTGTGCGCGAGCATCCGGAACGGCTGCGCGAGCTTCCATTCCGGGAACGTATTCGTCGAAAACCGCGAGTGAACGAGCGCGATGCCGCTCGTGAAATTCGGATGCCGCAAGTCGGAATAATATTCGCCGAGCTGCTCCGACGTGAGCATTCCTTTGTAGACGAGCGTTCTGGACGAAAGGGAAACGCAGTAAGCGGAAGCCGTCGAGGCGTCGGACGCCCACGCGCGCTCGATTGCTTTACGCAGAAGATAAAGCCGCCGCTCGAAACTGCGCGCGGGCGTTCCCTCGGCGGCGTCTTCATCGCGCCGCTCGTCCGTGACGAAAATTTGAAGAATCGCCGGTTCCGCCGCGCGGGCATTCTCGCCGAGAATTTCCGAATTCACGGGAACGTCCCGCGTCGCGAGCAGGGACAGCGTTCCCGCGCGGGCGATTTCGGCGCGGACACAAGCGAGAGCGCGCTCCCGCGCCGACGATTCCTTCGGCAGAAAAAAAAGCCCCGTTCCATATTTGCCGCGCTCGGGAACGGGGACGCCTTGAAGCAAAATGAACTCGTGAGGAATCTGAACGAGAATCCCCGCGCCGTCGCCCGTCCGGCTATCCGCGCCCTCGCCTCCGCGGTGAACGAGATTTTTGAGAATGCAGAGCGCGTTCTCGACGATCGCGTGCGATTTCGAGCCGTGAATGTTCGCAATAAGCCCGACGCCGCAAGCGTCATGCTCGAATTCGGACGAATACAAACCGATGTTTTTCTGCCGCATTTTTGGAAAAAAATGTAAAATTTCGAGAAGCGAAAAAAACAGGATTTCCCGTTCTCGCGCAACAAGAAAATAAAACGTTTCCGCAGATTTCGTTTCCGCGAAGCGCGTTCCCGCCGCAAAAATTCTTTTTCGGGAACGCCTATTTTCACATTTGACAAATCCGGAAAAATCGAATTTTCTTTCAGCTTCTTTCGCGATGCGGCGCATCCGCGCCGGCAGTAGCCGAAGTCGCCCAGGTGGTGAAATTGGTAGACACGTAAGATTCAGGTTCTTATGCCGCGAGGTGTAGGGGTTCGAGTCCCCTCTTGGGCACCACTTCAAAACAGCCCGAAAAGCCGAAAAACAAAGGCTTCGCGGGCTGTTTCGCATTTTTTTCCCGCTTGCCCGGAAACGGGCTGAAAATCCCGTTCGCGCCCGTCAAAATTTCGGGCTTCCGAGGTCTCCCCGCGGGAACGCAAAAAAAACGACGCGCCGTGGAAGCGCGCCGTTTTCGGAAACGTTTTGCGGGAACGATTACTTTTTCTCGGGAACGTCCGCCTTCTTTTCGGGAACGTCCGCCTTCTTTTCGGCGGCGGGGAAATCCTTTTCGAGGCGCGCGAGCAGTTCTTCCGTGATGTCCACGGTCGGCGCGGCGTAAAGAATGCCGACGCGGGCGTTCAGCACGATTTCCGCGCCGTGGGCTTTCGCGATTTCCTCGATTCTCGGAAGAATGTCTTCTTTGAGAATGAGGTTGGTGCCCTCGATGAATTTTTTCTGAAGGAAAGCCTGCGCTTCCTGTTGCGACTGACGAAGATTCTTTTCGGTCTCCGCCGCTTCCTTGTAAAGATCCTCGACTTCGGATTCCGTTTTCGCGCTGGCGGATTTCGAGAGCGTCGGGTTGTTTCTCGTCGATTTCAGTTCGGCGAGTTTCGCGTCGAGCTTTTCGCGCAGTTTGTTAAATTCGTCGATTTTGATCTTCTGCGTTTCTTCCGCGTATTTTTGATCCGCTTCGACTTCCGCTTTGACGGCGGCGGTCTTGGAGAATTTTTCGATGACGCTGTTCAGGTCGAGCGTGACGACGTTCGTCGCGAAAGCCGTTCCCGCGGCAGAGGCGAGCAGGCCGAGTATGAGTGTTATTTTTTTCAGCATAGTAGTACGATCCTTGTGTTTAGTGTTTTTTGATATATGTTAAAAATTGGTTCCGAACGAGAATTGCAAGCGCATTCCGTCGTCGTTGTCTTTTCCCGTATGGATCGGGAATCCGAAGTCGATGTTCATCAGCGCGCCGAGCATCAGAATGCGGAAGCCGAAGCCGATGTCGTCATTCCAGTCGGACGGGGAAAAGTCGAAGGAATTCGTGTTGATAAAGCCGCCGTCGTAGAAGAACGCGAGTCGCAGTTCGTCGAGAATGCGGATCGTGTATTCCGCGGTAACGTAGGCGCGGGACTGCCCGCCGGTCGGCTCGTCCTCGTCGAACGGTCCAACGTGCCCGTAGCGGAATCCGCGCAGATTGTAGGGCCCGCCGAGATAAAGCCGCTCGAAAAACGGCACGTAGCTGTTCCCGTAAGTATGCAGCGTGCCGATGCGCCCGCCGATTTTCAGTGAGTGGTCGTAGCCGATAATCGGAAACCACTGCGCCGCCTGTAAATCGAGTCCGTAAAAATTGCAATCGCCCATGAACGGTCCGCCGACGACTTCTCCGGTGAATTTGATTCGGTTCCCGCTGGTCGGGAACAGCGTGTCGTCGCGCGTGTCGCGGGAAAGCGTCAGCCCGCCGCGGGAAAGCAACGTGTAGCCTTCCTCGTCGCGAATGAACTGCGGGACGTCGGAATCGATGTCGGTGATTTCGTAATTGTCGATTTTGTAATAAAGCTCGGCGCGGATTTTTTCGATGACGCGGCGCGACGCGTAAAGTTTCATTCCCGCGTCGATCGTGTTGTAATCGCTTGAAATGTAGCGGTTGGAACGGTAATACGCCTCGTAGCCGACGGCGAGCTCGCGCCCGAACAACATCGGCTCTTCCAGCGACTGAATAACCTGCGTGGAACGCGTGCCGATCTGCACGCGGAAACGGAATTTCTGCCCGCCGCCGCGGAATTTGTTCCGATAATTGAACAAATCGAAATTGCTCTGCTGAAATTCGGCGTAGCCGGAAACGCTTTCGACCGTCGAAAATCCCGCGCCGAACGAAAGCGATCCCGTGCGCCCTTCCCGCACGGTGATGCGCATGTCCTTTTGAGAAGGAACGCCCGTGTCCGTCGGCTGAATCGAAACGTAATCGAAATAGCGCGTGCCGCGCAGACGGCGCTCGGACGTCTTCATGCGCACCGCGTCGAAAACTTCGCCTGGAGAAATGACGAGGTCGCGGAGAATGATTTCCGCCTTGGAAATGTTGTTCCCGTCGATCGTGATCGAGCGCAGATAGGATTTTTCGTTTTCCGTGACGGTGAAGACGAGATCGACCGTTCCCGTCTCCGTGTCGGGTTCCCGCGAAACGGAAACGCGGGCGTTCAGATAGCCGACTTCGCCGTAATATTCGCGGATTTTCTGCGCCGCGATATCCACGGCGGCGGGCGAATACCAGTCGCCGGAAACGAGCGTGTCGAATTCCGATTCGCCCGCCCTGCGCGCACCGCGCGGCGAAAGTTTCGCGAGCATCGCGAGAATGCCCTTTTCGGAAAAACGCCGATGCGTTTCGCCGAGCTTGTTCCCGCGGATCTGAATTTTTCCGAGCGAATAGCGCCGTCCCTCGCGAATCGCGATTTCAATCGGCAGATAACCGAGCGTTTCCTCGTTGTTGACTTGGGAATAGCCTTCTTCCAGCTCGCGCTCCGTCGGCGGCGAAACCTCGACATCGAGAAAGCCCTGATTTTTGTAAAAAGTTTTCAGCGTTTCGATGTCCGCGTCGAATTTCGTCTTATTGAAATAGCCGATGCTCGTGACCCACGAAAATTTGAAAAGATGGGAGGGAAAATCCGAAAAATCCAGTGCCCACGCCCACGGCGTCGTTTCCAGACGGGAACGCAACTCCTTCGACGAAAACGTCTCGTTCCCGACAAATTCGACCGCCTCGATGCGCGTTTCGAGATTTTCGCGAATGGTGAAAACGACATACGCCGTTCCCGCGTCCTCGTCGCGCCTGATTTCGTAGGAAATTTTCGCGAACGGAAAATCCTTGGAGCGGTATTTTTCGCGGATTTTCCGCACGGCGCGGCGGACGGCGGCTTCGTCGAGCGGCGTTCCCGCGACCAATCCCGCCTTGACGCATTCCTCGGCGAGCCCGGACGTGAACCACGTTTCCGAATCGTGTTTGAGCGTCGGATCGTCTTCCCGCGGATCGTGAAAACCGGCGATGCGGTTGCGCACGTTCCCACGCACGTCCGAATCCGATTTCAGCCGAATGTTCCCGCCGTTCACAGCCTGATTGCCGGAGAAAAACACGTCCGTCAAAATCGGACGCGGCACGAGGACGACGGAAACGTCCACGATTTTTTCCTCGTCGTTCAGCGTCGGTTCCACGCCGACGTAATCGAAAAGATTCGTTTCGTAAAGCGCGCGGACGGATTCGGCGACGTCGAGCGCGCGGAACGCCTCGCCTTCTTTCAGCGAAACGTGCGCCGCCGCGACGTCCGCGCTGATCTGGCGGGGACCGTCGATTTTGTAGGTGATTTTTCCGATGGTGAACGCGTTGGCGTTTCGCCGCGTTCCCGTCGCGGGAACGGAAGCCGCGGATGCGCCCTCGCCCGCCGATTCCGCGGCGAAAAGTGCCGGCGCGAACGCCGCCGCGAACGAAAATAAAAAGACTGTTCCCGAAAACTTCATGCTCGGCGGTTCATTCGTTCGGGTCCTTGATGTTGAGTTCCGGCTCGGAGAAAAGCGTGAGATCGCCGTTGAACACGAGCGGCAACTCTCCGACGGGACCGTTGCGTTGCTTGGCGATGATGAGCGTGCGCTGGAACACGCCGGCGATGCGCGCTTCCTCTTCCGTTTCCTTTTTCCCGCGGGCTCTGTCGATGAGCATCACGACGTCTGCGTCCTGCTCGATCGAGCCGGATTCGCGCAGGTCGCTCACGCGCGGCGCGCGGTTTTCGTCTTCGGATTTTCGGTTGAGCTGCGCGAGCGCGATGATCGGAACACCGAATTCCTTCGCCATCGCCTTGATCGAACGCGACGCTTCCGCGATCTGCTGTTCCCGCGAAACGGAATTGTCCGTGCCGTTGATGAGCTGAAGATAGTCGATGACGATCAGATCGAGTCGGACGCGGGAATGCAGCCGCCGCGCCTTCGCGCGCATTTCCATAATCGTCTGCCCGCCCACGTCGTCGATGTAGAGCCTGCGATCCTTGAATTCCTTGGCGGCGACGGAAAGCTTCCTGTGTTCGCCCGCCTTGGCGAACCCGCGCTGAATCTCGCGGAGCTTAACGCGGGAATGCGACGCGAGCAGACGGAGCTGCAGGTCGGTCGAAGTCATTTCCAGCGAGAACATCAGCACGTTCAGCCCTTCCGGCTTTTTCGTCTTGTCGAAAAGCGCCGCTTCGATGAAATTGAGCGCGATGGACGTTTTCCCCATGCCCGGACGCGCGGCGACGACGATCATCTGCCCGGGATGAAATCCGAACGTTATCTGGTCGAGCCGCTTGAAGCCCGTCGGGATTCCCGTGATCGCGCCGCGGCTCTGCGCCATGCGCGAAATCATCGTCAGCGCGTTCTCGAGCGGTCCGCCCGGCTCGCCGATGAGTTGCGCGCTTTCCTGCACGCGGTCCTGAGAAATTTCGAGAAAGCTGCGCTCGACGGAATTGAGCAGGCTGTCGAGCCTGTCCGTCGGCGAATACGCCGCCTCAATCGTGCGGCGGGACGTCTCGATGAGCTTGCGCAGAAAATATTTTTCGCGGACGATTTCCAGCCAGTGAATCGCGTGAGCCGTCGTTTCCGTGCGCGCGGTCAGTTCGTTGATGTAGACGACGCCGCCGACCGTTTCGAGATGTCCGCGGGAACGCAACTGCTCGCAGAGCGTGATCTCGTCGATGCCTTTTCCGCCCGAGCTGAGCGCGAGAAGTGCTTCGAAAATGAGCTGATGCGCCGTATTGAAAAAATATTCGGGGCGGACTTTTTTCTCGACGCAGGAATTCAGAATGTCCCCGCCGCCGTCGATGATGACAGACGCCAGCAGTCCCTGCTCCGCGTCGATGTTGTGCGGCGGAATGCGTTCGTCCGCCGCGTCGGCGAGCGGCGTTCCCGCGCCGCCCCGAATCCGCGGAGCACCGTTCCCGCGCGGCTTCGGTGCCTTCGCGGGAAAAGGTTCTGCGTTTTCAAAGGATTCCGACATGAAAAAGGACAGACAGTTTGGCGTTTTGTTGCGTTTTGATAAAGCAAAATTCTCTCACGGCGCGGCGGGAACGCCTTCGCCGGATTCTTTTTTTTCAGACAAAACGCCGTCCGCCGCGCGTTCCCGCAACGTCGGAACGACGACGCCCGACGCGTAGACGCAGCGCGTCACGGCGAAAACCACCTCGATTTTCGCGGGAACGCTGCGCCGAGGCAGAAACCAGTATTGGCGCGCGCCCGGGCGGACGTCGACCACGCTTTCGGGAAAAAGTTCCTCGCCCGCGTCCGTCTTCACGCGGTAAGGCGTCCAGGAAAACGGCGCGTCGGCGGCGTTCCCACAGTCGATTTCGAGCACGACGGCGGGCGGCTTGCCGTTCAGCGTGCGGAAATAATTTTCGTCGCGGAAGGCGCGGATTTTCGCGGAGGCTTCGCCCGCGGAAAACGTCTCCGGAAGCACGGAGGCGTTTTTTCCCACGCGGAGCGGCGGGAGCGCGTGAAAATCTTCGGGAAAAAACACGCCGCGCACGAAGCGAAGGTCCACGCGGATCGGCGCGTTTTCGCCGTCGTTCCCGCGCGCGGGGAAAAGCGATTTTGCGACGGGAACGCGCAGCACGCCCTTCTCGCTGTCTTCAAAAATTTCGTTTTCGAGAAAGCGCACGTTTTTGTGAAAAGCGTCCGCGCGCGTCAGCGGGAACGCCTGCGCCGCCGCGCCGTCGATCGGCGAGCGAAGCCCGAAATTTTCGATCGTCCAAGCCACCGCGGGAACTTTTCCCGAAGCGTTCCCGCGAATCTTTACGCGCAGTTCGCCGAACGCCGCGCGTTCCCAGAGCGGCGCGGAAAAGAAGCGGCAGGTATCGGGGAAAACGAGGCTTTCGACGGAAATTTCCTCGGGCGAAATTTCGTCGTCTCCGTTCGATGCGGGAACGCCGTCCGCGCCGCCGTTTTCCGCGTCGGATTCGTCTGCAAAATTTTCGGAATTGTCTTCGTCCGATGCGTTTCCGTCGAGCATTCCCGCCGCCGAAAACGGAATCCGAATCTCGCCGCGGAGCGTCCACCCGCCGTCCGCGCCGCGTTCCTCCACGCGGAAAAGGAATCCGCGCCGAGCCGCGTTTCCCTCCGGGAGCTGAAGCAACGGGAGCGCGCAGACCGCGCCGCCTTCCCGCGCCCAAAGCACGCGGAACGTGTCGGGATCGAGCTGAACCGCGAAGCCGTTCCCGTCGACGACGGAAAAACAGAAGCGGTTTTTTTCAAAAAAAATTTTTCCGTAAGTCTGAACGCAACGGTCGCGGTCTTCTTTCGTCAAGCCTTCCGCGTAAATCCAAAGCACGGGAACGGCGCCGCAGTCGGGCGGGAGCGTTCCCGCCGCGCCGAGCTCCTCGAACAGGGCGGCAAGCTCTGCCCTACGCGTTCCCGCGGGCAGCCCCATCTTGTTCATTTTACTGAAAAATCCGCGGCTTCCCGTAAAATTCGCCGCCTCGCGTCCGTTTTCCTCGACGCCGAAAACCGAAATCCTCGCGATGCTCGTTTTGGCGCTTTCGCGGAAACGGTCGTTCCACATCAGCGCGGCGGCGACGGCGAGAATGAGCAACGCTCCCGCCGCCCACATTTTGACGAGAAAATCGTTGCTGGAGTAAACGCGTCTGCTGAAAATGCGCATTTTTTTTCGCGGGAACGCGGGACGGCGCGCGGCTCAGAGCGACATGTCGATATTGACGAGGTTGTCCGCGCGCGTGTCTTCGTAATAATAATTAGCTTTGGCGGAATCGGTTTCGAAAAGCCCCGTTGTCTCCATGTCGCCGGTGAAGAAATCTTCGCTCGTCAGCGGCTCGTTGTAGTCCGCCGCAGCGCAGATCAGCAGGAACGACGGCGCGTCCCAGTTTGTTCCGAGTTTTCCGCTAGAAAGCGTGTTGTAGCGGTATTGATAAAGATTTTCCCACGGGTCGAGAATCTGCGTCGCGGACGCCGGATCGTCCTCGTCGAGCGTGAAATCCGTGAGCGCGAGAAACGGAATCGGCTCCGAAACCGAACGCCCGTCGTTGTATTTCACCATCGAAATTTTTCCGTTGCGGCGCACGAGAATTTTGTCGCCGCGCATGGCGTCGATCAGCGTCTGCGCCCACGCGCTGTCGCCGCTCCCGCCGTCCGTCATCGGATATTCGCCGTATTTTGCCTTGAATTCGTTGAGCGCGAGCGAAAGCTTCTGAATCTGCGATTTCGCCTTCGTCGTCAGAATCGAGTTCCGCACCGGTCCCGCGAGCGCGAGCGTCATGGACGCGAGAACGATAATCAGGGAAACGACGATGAGGATTTCAACCAGCGTGAACGCGCGGCGTTTTTTTGAGAATTTCGTAAACATATTTTTTTTCGGGAACGGGGTTGTTTTTTTTTGAGAAAATTTTACGGACGGACGAACGGATTGAAAGATTTTTCTTTGTCGACGGTCGTCGATGGACCGTGTCCTGGATAAAGCTTCGCGTCGGCGGGAAGCGTGTAAATCTTTTCGCGGATCGCCTTTTCGAGCGCGGAAAAACTGCCGCCCGGCAAATCCGTGCGCCCGACGCTTCCCGCGAAAATCGCGTCGCCCGTCCACGCCGCGTTCGCTTCCGCGCAGAAATAAACGAGGCTTCCCGGACAATGCCCGGGAACGTGGAACGCTGTCCAACTCCCGCCGAGCAACGGGAACGTCTCGCCGTCGGCGAGCCAGCGCGAGACGCGAAACGGCGGGAAATCCGCGTCGGTCAAATCGGGAATCGCCTCCTGATACCACGCCTTGAATTTTTCGGGATGCTCGTGGCACTCGCGGTCGTCCGCGTGAGCGAAGACTTCTGGCGGGAACGGCTGCGCCTCCCGCGTTCCCGCGAGCAGCGCGGCGACGCCCGCGTTGTGGTCCCAATGCCCGTGCGTGAGCAGAATCGCCGCCAGCGTCAGGCCGCGTTTCTTCAGCGCGGGCAACAGCAGTTTTTCCGCGCCCGGCGGCACGTCGACGACGGCGCAGTCCGCGCGTCCTTCCTCGCTCAGAAGATAACAGTTCGTGCCGAATGGCCCGATTGCCCTGCGTTCGATTTTCATTGCCGCAAGATTACGATTCCGTTCCCGCTGCGTCAATCCGCGCCGACGAAAAAAAAACGCGCGCGTTCCCGTTCAGACGGCGCCGAGCGCGCGCCAGACCTCGCGGACCGCCGCTTCGGGAACGCCGGGAAACGTGAACGCTTCGCCGATTTTTTTCAGAAGCACGTAGCGCGGCGTTCCCGCGACCACTTTTTTGTCGTTCCCGCTTGCGGCGATCAGCGCGTCCGCGGACAAAGGCGCGCGCAGGCGCGTCGGCAGAGCGTTTTCCCCGCAGAGCGCGGCGGTTCGCGCGACGAGCGTTCCCGCGGGAGCGAAGCCGAGTTTTTCCGAAAGCATCGCCGCCGCGACGCAACCGATCGCCACGCCCTCGCCGTGAAGATATTCGCCGTAGCCCGCCGCCTTCTCGATCGCGTGTCCGAACGTGTGCCCGAGGTTGAGCAGCGCACGCCCGTTTTCCTTCGCCGTTTCGCGTTCGTCGGCGGCGACGACCGCCGCCTTGATTTCGCAGCAGCGGCGCACGATGGCGGGAAGCTCCGGCGAACGCCACGAAAGCGTTCCCGCGCGTTCCAGTTTTTCAAAAAAATCGCCGTCGGCGAGCAATCCGTATTTGATGACTTCCGCCGTTCCCGCGGCAAATTCGCGCGGCGGGAGCGTGGAAAGAAGCCGCATATCCGCGACGACTGCCGAAGGCTGATGAAACGCGCCGACGAGATTTTTCCCCGACGGCAAATTGATGCCGGTTTTTCCGCCGACCGAACTGTCCACCATCGCAAGAAGCGTCGTCGGCACCTGCACGAAATCGATCCCGCGCAGAAAAGACGCCGCGCAAAAGCCCGCCAGATCACCGACCACGCCGCCGCCGACCGCGAAAATCACGCCCGAGCGGTCGATGCGCACCTGTGCGAGCCTCTCCCAGAGGCGCGCGAGTTCGTCCGACGTTTTCGCGCCCTCGCCGTCGACCGACGTTTCGACGACGACCCGCGCGCGCGCGCCGAGTTTTTCGAAAAGTTCCGGATGCAGGCGCGGGAGCGTCGGACACGTGACGACCGCGAGCGGACGCCGCGCCGCCGCAAGCGTGTCCGCAAGCGCGAGAAGCGTTCCCGCGAGGTTTTCGCCGATGTGAATTTTGTAAGAGCGTTCGCCGAGTTCAACCGTGATGTCGTGCATAAAAAAATCAGTTTTCGCGCGTGTTTCCTTTCGCCGTGCGGCGCTCGTCGACGACTTCAGTCCGCGCGAGCTTGTCGTGCCAGCCGCGATGCCGCCGCGCGAAGACGACGACGTGCGCGTTGACGATGACGAGAATCGACAGAATCAGCCCCGCGGGAACGATCGACGCCGCTTTCCAGAACGCGCGGGAAAGCACCTGTAAGAAAAACGGCGGTCGCTCCGTTCCGAAAATCACCGTGCGCAATCCGAACATTTTTTTCCCCGGCGTTTGCCCGTGGAAAAAATATTCCGTCAGCGCGAAATAAAGCAGCGCGACGCAGAACGATATGCCGTAGGCGCTCTCGAAAAACGAGGTGAAGGCTTCGTCCTGCGCCGCGGCTTCGACGACGGCGTTGAGCGCGTCCGGTGAAACGATTCGCCCCGCCGCCGCCGCGCTTAAAAGATTCTCGTAAGCCGCGGAAAATTTTTCGAGATAACCGGAAAACGCGGCAAGTCCGTCGGGACAAAAAACGGGCAGCAGCAGTTTCAGCGCAAGCGCGATCGCCAGCAGAACGAGCACGCTGTCCGCGATGAAGGCAAGCGTGCGGAAAGACATCGGCGCGGGCGGCGGCAAGGCGGTTTCGTCGGGAACGCCGGAAGTTTTTTCCGAAATCGGCGGCGTATCGTTTTCGTCGGACATGGTTTTTTTGCGCGGGAACGTGAAAAAAAATTCGCGGGAACGCTCACGCGTCCGCCGGCAGTCCGTTCTGCCGCAGACACGCCGCGAGCGTGTTTTTCATCAGCATGGCGACCGTCATCGGACCGACGCCGCCGGGAACGGGCGTGATGCGGGAACACTTCGGCGCGACGTTTTCGAAATCGACGTCGCCGACGAGCCGGAAGCCGCTTTTCCGCCCCGCGTCGGGAACGCGGTTGATGCCGACGTCGATGACCACGGCGCCGTTCCTCACCATGTCCGCCGTGATGAATTTCGGCTTGCCGACCGCCGCGACGAGAATGTCTGCCTGCCGCGTCAGTGCGGCGAGCTCGCGCGTGCGGGAATGACAGAGCGTAACCGTCGCGTCATTTTTTTTGGAAAGAAGAAGCATCGCCGCCGGTTTGCCGACGATGAGCGAACGGCCGACGATGACGACGTGCGCGCCCGCCGTGGGCGTTCCCGTGCGTTTCAGCAGCTCGACGATTCCCGCCGGCGTGCACGCCGCGAACGCGTTTGGCGTTTCCTGAACCAACCGCCCGAGATTCGTCGTCGAAAAACCGTCCACGTCCTTGTCTGGCGAAACGCGGTTGAAAATTGTCGTCGCGTCGAGATGCGGCGGGAGCGGTGCCTGAACGAGAATCCCGTGAACGGACGCGTCGGCGTTCAGCGCGTCGATTTCCGCTTCCAGCTCGGCGCGGGAAACGTTTTCCGGGAAAAGCCGAAGCGTGCTGCGGATGCCGATTTCCGCCGCCGTTTTCTGTTTTTTCGCGACGTAGGAGACCGACGCGGGATCGTTCCCGACGCGAATGACGGCGATGTGCGGAACGATTCCTTCGGGAAGCGCGTCAATCCTCGCCTTCAATTCGGAAAGCACCTGCTTCGCAATAAAATTTCCGTCGATGGATTCCATGTTGCGCGCAAGCGTAAAACGCCGCCGCGCGCTCCGCAATTCATTTCGCGCGTTCCCGCGCGGTCGCGCTGAAATTCGAGTGCGCAAAAAAAA
>CAZWIK010000006.1:0-9761 GCA_964633895.1 uncultured Enterobacteriaceae bacterium
AGCGTCCCCGCGCGAAAGGACGCGCGGGAACGCCGAACTTCAAACAAGAAATCTTTTTTTGCTTCGTTTACGCCTTGCGGGAACGCCGGCGGCGGCGCGCCGCGACGAGTGCCAGCGCTCCCGCGCCCGCGAGCAAGCCGAACGCGCTCGGCTCCGGAATCGCCGTTCCCGAAATGACGATGTTGGACAATATGCTGTTCTGCGTGTATTCGCTGGCGTTGTTGAGCACGGCGAGCACGAGCGTGCCGCCCGTCGCTTCCGCACCGGTTGCGATGTCGGTCAGCTGATACGAATAAGCCGTTCCATTCACAAATGAATTCTCCAGAACCAGACGCTGAACGTTGTCCGCGCCTCCTCCGCTCGCGAGATAGAAAACGGCGAGTTGCAACGTATTGCAGTTTGTTCCGCCCGTGAAGCTGATCGTCAAATCCGAAACGGACGCGAGATCGCTCGTGGAAAGCGTGTTCCAATACGTGGCGAATGTGATTCCCTTTGCCGCTCTGGTCACATTGAGGTCAGCGCTCCCGTCGGCGTTGACGGTTATCGTCGGCTGATTGCCGGAGACTACCGAAGAGTTGTTATTATTGTCGTAATAAAGTGTACCGGCAGAATTACGTGATATTCCGAAATTGTAAACGGGTTCAAAGTTCGTGATTGTGTCCGAAAACAGGTCGGGGTTCTCGCCCGGTTTCCATTTGTCGTTGAATATCTTGGAGGCGAACGTTGCTGCGGTTTCCGTTCCCGCAGTGCCGAAGAAGCTGTCGAAGACGACCGTCGTCGCGCTCGCGAGCGCGGTTGAAGCGGCGAGAAACGCCGCGGCTGTAATGAACTTTTTCATAATTTTTTAATGAAACCTTTGTTTGTGGGTTGTTAGCGAAATCGAGACGGCGAAAAACTGTTCCCGCGCAATTTTTCTCAATTTCGGAATCCCATTTTGCAAAAAAAAAACGCGCCGCAAGCGTTTTTTTTCCGTTCCCGCGCGGCGAAAGCCGATTTTTTTTGCGGGAACGCGTTCCCGCGCACGTTTTCAAAGCGAAAAAAAACGCTCGAATTTCAGCGCGGACGCGGGAACGCGGAATCGATTTCCGTGAGCTCTTCCCGCGAAAATTCCACGTTTTCCGTCGCGCGGAGCGTTTCGGCGAGCTGCTCCGGCGTTCTCGCGCCGACGAGAACGCTCGTCACGAGCGGATTGCGCAGAAGCCACGCGACGGCGATTTGCGCGATCGTCTGCCCGCGGCGCGCGGCGATTTTTCCGAGGCGGCGGACAGCGGCGATTTTTTCTTCCGTCACTTGTTCGCGCTTCAGAAATCCGTCTGGCTCGGCGGCGCGGGAACGCGCGGGAATTCCGTTCAGATATTTGTCGGAGAGCAATCCCTGTGCGAGCGGCGAAAACGCGATGAATCCTGCGCCGCAGCGTTGCGCCGTTTCGAGTTTTTCGATTTCCGGCGCGCGTTCGAAAAGGCTGTATCGGTCTTGAAAAATCAGGCAGGGTGCGCCGTTCCCGCGCAGAATTTCGCAGGCGCGCGCGGCGGTTTGCGGCGGGAATTTCGACAACCCGACGTAAAGCGCCTTGCCCGCGCGGACGAGGTCGGAAAGCGCGCTCATCGTTTCTTCAAGCGGCGTAATTCCGTCGAAGCGGTGTGCGTAAAAAATGTCGAAATACGCCAATCCGGTGCGGTGCAGGCTCTGATCGCAGCTCGCGATGATGCTTTTGCGGGAACAGCCGTCGCCGTAAGGTCCGCTCCACATGCGGTGTCCCGCCTTGGACGAAATCACCATTTCGTCGCGATGCGCGCCGAATTCCGAACGGAGAATTTTCCCGAAGTTTTCCTCGGCGGCGCCGGGCGGCGGTCCGTAATTGTTCGCGAGGTCGAAATGCGTCACGCCGGCATCGAACGCCGAGCGGAGAATTTTTTCCGCGACGGACGGCTCGGCGTTCCCGCCGAAGTTGTGCCAGAGTCCGAGCGAGATTTTCGGCAGAAACAAGCCGCTGTTTCCGCAGAGCGCGTAAGGCATTTCCGCCATTTTTCAGTTCCCCAGCGCGATGCGGATGAGCGTTTCCGCGGGCGCGTCGCTTCCCGCCTTGCCGACGGCGGCGCGGACGGCTTTATCGGCGTCGGCGAGCTTGAATCCGAGCGACATCAGCGCGGCGACGGCGTCGGACTGCTGCGAATTTTCCGTTCCCGCGGCGACGGCGTTCGCGGAGACGTTTTGCGTTTCCGCCGTTCCCGCGCCGACAAGAGCGACCTTGTCCCGCAATTCGACGACGAGCCGCTCGGCGGTTTTTTTCCCGATTCCGGGACATTGCGAGAGCAGGGCGACGTCGCCGCTCCGAATCGCGTCGCGCAACACAGGAAGCGACAGGCGGGAGAAAATTTTGAGCGCGATTCCGGGACCGATTCCGCTGACTTTTTCGATGAGAAGCTTGAAAAAGTCGCGTTCTTCCGCGCTGTGAAATCCGTAGAGCGACTGTCCGTCCTCGCGGAACGTCTGCAACGTGAAGAGGCGGACGTTTTCGCCGAGACGCGGGAGCTTTTCCGCCGTCGAAACGGGAATGTTGACTTCGTAGCCGACGCCCGCGCATTCGATCACGGCGCGAAAAATCGCGGCTTCAATGAGTTTTCCGGACAGGGAGACGATCATTTTTTTCTCTGTTTGAAAATGCGGGAACGCTCACGCGACGGAACGCGCGAGAGCGGCGATTTTTTCGGAATTTTCGAGCAGGTCGGCGATCGGATCCCAGTGTCCGTCGAGCAGCGCGCGGCGAGCCGCGTCGGGAATGGCGACGGGAACGCTTTTTTCTCCGAAAATGACGCGCAGATTTTCGACGTCCACGGTGATTTCCTTTCGCGGATTTGCGGCGATCCACGCTTCGATTTCGGCGAGATTTTTACGTGTCGCGGAAACGCAGGCGATGCCGAGCGTCGTCGAATTCCCGAAAAAGATTTCGGCGAAACTTCCGGCGACGATCGCGCGAATGCCGCGCCGCCACAACGCCTGCGGCGCGTGTTCGCGGGAACTGCCGCAGCCGAAGTTCATGCCGGAAACGAGAATTTTCGCGTCGGGAAGCGCGTTGAGCGGGTGATTTTTGTCCGAGCCGTCGGCGTTTTTTCTTTCGTCGTAAAACGCGAATTCGCCCAGACCGTCGAATGTTATGCTTTTGAGAAAGCGCGCGGGAATGATGCGGTCGGTGTCGATGTCGTCGCCCGCGACGAACGCGGGAACGCCGGAAACGAAAACGATTTTTTCGAGTGCCATTTTATTAAAAAAAAGAAAAGGGATTTCTGCGGGAACGCGTATTTTTTTCAGTCGTTTTCGAGAGGTTCGCCGATGCCGTCGGGAATTGCCGAGATTGCTTTCAGCGCGTCGGCGCAGCGGGCTTCAAACTGCGGATTCGAGAAGAACGCGAGCGTTCCCGCGAGCAGCACGAGCGCGTCGGCGGCAATGGCGATGCAGGCGAAACGCCACGCCTGAGGCGAACGGAAAACGATTCCGCCGCCCAGCGCGGCGAGCGCGAAAACGATGCCGAACGCGAGGAAAAACGCGCCGGCGAGCGGCGTTTTGAAGCCGACGACGGAGAACGCGGCGAGCAGAATCGCGAACGCACCGAAAGCGACGCAGGCGCTCCGCGCTCCCGCGCGCGCAAGCTTCGCCGATTCTGGTTTTTCGTTGCCCATGCGAGGGAAAAAGAATAGCCGCGCGAGGTTCTTCCGCAAGTGTTTTCTCCCGATTTTATATTGACGCAACTTCCGATGATTCGCCAAACTCATGCGTCTTTTATGAAAAAAAACAGAGCCGTCTTTTTCTTTTTCGTTCTCGCGCTCGTGCTGTTCGGCGTTCCCGCGTCCGCGGCGGAAGAAATCCCGAGTGACGCCGTCCGCGCGGAAGAGGTTTTCGACGCGAAAAACGCGGTCGTTCTCGGCGTCGTCGAAGGGCTGACGGAATATTTGCCCGTTTCCTCGACGGGGCATCTGATCATCGCCAACAGCGCGCTCGGTCTGGACGGCGACGCGCCGATCGTCCGCCGCGGCGGCGACGGTCTCGTGCGGGATCGCGACGGCTCGAAGTTTTCTGTGGAGGAAGCGGCGGATGCGTATTCCATCATCATCCAGTTCGGCGCGATCATCGCCGTGCTTTTCGCGTATTGGGGACGTTGCACGGGAACGTTTTTCGGCGTTCTCCGGCGCGATCCCGCGAGCCTGCGCCTTGCGCGGAACTTGATCGTTGCGTTCGTTCCTGCGGCGGGGCTGGGCTTTCTTTTTTCGGATAAAATCGAAGAATTTTTGTTCAATCCGCTGACGGTCGCGGTCGCGCTGGTCGTCGGCGGGATTCTGATGCTCGTCGTCGACCGGCGGCAGAAAAAGCGCGCGCGCGGCGGGAACGCCGAAGACGCGGGAACGGACTTGCAGGATTTGTCCGTGAAGCAGTCCCTGACGATCGGCGCGATGCAGTGCCTCGCGCTCTGGCCGGGAATGAGCCGCTCGATGGCGACGATCGTCGGCGGATACATTTCTGGTCTGTCGCCCGTCCGCGCGACGGAATTTTCGTTTTTGCTCGGGCTGATCACGCTTTCCGCCGCGTCGGTATACAAGACGCTGAAATGCGCGGAACAGATGGCGGATTCTTTCGGATTTGGCGTTTCGGGAATCGGGCTTGTCGTCGCGTTCCTCACCGCGTTCGTTTCCGTGAAATGGATGGTGCGTTGGATTTCCGCGCACGGGCTTTCCGCGTTCGCGTGGTATCGTTTCGCGCTCGCCGCCGCCGTTCTCGCGTGGCAGTTTTTCAGCCGTTGATTTCGCGGACGAAAAAAAAACGCGCAAAAAAAGCGTTCCCGTGCGGCGGGAACGCTTTTTTTTACGGAATGAAGTTTTTTACTTCGACTTTCTGACCATGAAAGATGGACCTTTTGCCGAGTATTTTCCTTCAATAAAGAGAATATTCAGCAATTCGGGATCGATTTCCGCCAATTTGAAAAGCGAGATTTTCCCGTCGGCATTCGGCTTGTCTTTTTGCTCGATACCGAGAGCCGCGCCGCCGAGACCGCCCGCAGCTTCGCCGAATGCAACGCAGATTTTATATTTTTTCCCTTTATTGAGTTTCATCCAAGAACCTTTAAAGGTATGACCTTGAATGCTCGTGCCGCTCCCTGCGCCTTTGCCGTCTGTTCCCCCTTGTCCGCAGTAGTTTTCGGGTTCCCAGCCTCTGCGGAAGCGAATTGCGGGACCGTGTCCTTCTCCAGGCCAGAACGCGTAAAAAACGGTTTCCAGCTTGCCGCCGTTCGGGTTCATGCCGACGATTATCGCGTCGTCGCCCATGCCGACGAAGCGGTATTCGCCCGTTTCCGGTGGCGTGACTTCGCCTTCGTAAACGACGAGCCAACCAGGCGCGTCAAACGGCTTTTGCCCCGTTTCCGGATCTTTGAAGCATTCCGTCGCTTTGTCCGCTTTGATGAGTTGACCTTTTTCGTCTTTGTAAACGTAAACCTGATTGGCGTTGAGCTTCGTTTTCGCGGCGGCGTAGCGCTCGGCGAGTTTTTTCGTGTTGAATCCGTTGGAATCAAGCAATTCCAGCGCTTTGTGAAATTCGTTTTTGCGGCGAGCCGCATCGCCGCCCGCAGTCGTGCAGTAAGTCGTTTTTCCGTCGCGGGAACGCTTCAAGTCGTAAAGCGTGCCTTTGAGCGTCGGCGTGTTCGAAAAGCTCGTTCCGAAAGCGGAAAGGAAGGCGCGACCGTTCCCGATGCCCGGACCGATGCCGGAGCCGATTCCGCCTCCCGCGCCTCCGCCGAGACCGGAAGAGCTTCCGCCCGCTTTCATTCCGCCCATGGAACCCATCGAGGAATTGTTCATTTTGGGCATTTCCGGGAGCGTCAGCGTGGAATGCGCGTTTTTCGACGTGATTTTTGCCTGCGTCGCCATGTCGCGCGGTTTCGGGCGCATCCGCTGTTGCTGGCGATTGGCGTTCTCGCCGTTGCTTCCGCCGCCTGCGCCGGAGACGAATTCCGCAACTTCTTCTTTCGGTGCGACCGTCGTCGCGACGACGTAAAACAGCGCGAAGATGATAAGTGCCGCATGGAAAATGACGGAAACGATGAATCCGTCGCCGCCGAAGGATTTCCAAGAAAACTTGGTGTGTCGCTTCAACGGGTCTTCTTCGTTCTCGTCGTAATTGATCGGAGCGTCATTCTCCAACGGGGCTTCGCCGTTCTCGTCGTAGGTGATCGGAGCGTCATTTACATCCTCTGGCAAGGTGCCCTGCTGAGGATTCGGATATTCTTCAGAACTCATAGAATAAACACTGATATAGGATTTTAAAGGAAAGTGATCCAAAAAAGGGTAAAGCGGAACATGAGGGACACATGAACCTTGGCACTATTAAAAAAAAACGGAGGGAAAAGACAACCTTTTTTTAGAAAAAACGGCGTTCCCGCGTCCGTTTTCCGCCCGCGCGCGCTATTCCGTTTCGACGTTCTCGCGCGCGGCGTAGCGGTTGGCGATGAACGTGCAGACGAGCAGTTGCAGTTGATGGTAAAACATGATCGGCAGGACGATCATGCCGATCTGCGGCGCGCCGCCGAAAATCAGCTTCGCCATCGGGACACCGCCCGCGAGCGTTTTTTTCGAGCCGCAGAACACGGCTGTGATTTCGTCTTCTTTCTTGAATTTGAGCGCGCGCGCGGCGAGCGTCGTTCCCGTGAGTGCCACGGCGAGCAGGATTCCCGCGCCGGCGAATGTTTCGAGAAGCATTCCCGGACCGTGTTTTGTCCAGAGTCCGTCGGCAACGGAATCCGCGAACGAGGAAAACACGAGCAACAAAATGACGAACTTGTCGAAGATGTTGATGTATTTTTTGTAGGGCAGAACGCGCTTGTAAAAGAGCGGATTTAGAAGCTGACCCGCAAGAAACGGCATAAAGAGCAGAATCGCGAGATTCAGAAACGTTTCGCCAAGCGGGAGCGACGCGGATTCGGTCGAGGAAACGAAAATGCTGACGATCAGCGGCGTGAGGAAAATGCCGAGAATGCTCGAGAGCGACGCGTTGAAGATCGCGGCGGGAACGTTCCCGCGGGCGACCGCGGTCATCGCCACGGACGAGGAAATCGTGGACGGAATCGCACCGAGGAAATAAAAGCCGAGAACGAGGTCTTCGGGAATGAAATTTCGCGCCAGCAGGCAGAACAGAAACGCGACGAGTGGAAAGACGACGAACGTCGTGATCTGGACGCAGACGTGAACGCGCCAGGACAGAATGCCGTCGCGCAGGTTTTTTCTCGAAATGCCCAGCCCGTGAAAAAAGAAGATGAGGGCGATTCCGTAGTCGGAGAGCTTGTCCGCATGAATCGTGCCGCTGGTTTTCCCGACGTCGGGAAAAAATGTGGCGAGCAGGACGCAAGATATCATGCCCAGCAGAAACCAGTCTTTGAGAAAATTCGGGAAGACGCCGGCGATTTTCCGGAAAACCGGCGTTTCTGCGCCGCGCGCGGCGCGTGTGTTTTTTTCTTCGGTGTCCATTTTCGTTCCCGCGGCGGCGGGAAAAAATTCATTCGGCTTCCGGCGAGGATTTTTTCGTTTTCGCGTTCCCGCGCGCGCGGAGGCGTTCCCGCAGCGCGTTCCAGCGGGCGAGCCGCTCGGCAATCGCCGCTTCCGCGCCGTTGTTTTTCGGCGTGTAAAGTTTCAGCGGCGTTTCGAGGTAGGTCTGCCCGGAAATGCCTTCGGGAAATTCGTGCGAATACAGATACGTTTTTCCGTGTCCGAGCGATTTGTTTAGCTTCGTGTGCGAATCGCGCAGGTGAAGCGGGACTTTCTGGCGGGGACGGTCGCGGACGGCGGCGCGCGCGGCGAAAAGCGCTTCCGTCGCGGAATTGCTTTTCGGGCAGGTCGCCAGAAAAATCGTCGTGTGGGCGAGACTCAGCGCGCATTCAGGCATTCCGACGAAATCGCACGCCTGCTGACACGCCGCGGCGACGCCGATGGCGCGGGAATCCGCCAGCCCGACGTCTTCGCTAGCGAGAATGAAAAGCCGCCGCGCGACGAAGCGCGGATCTTCGCCGCCTTCGAGCATCACGGCGAGCCAATACATCGCGGCGTCGGGATCGCTCCCGCGCACGGATTTTATGAACGCGGAAATCGTGTCGTAGTGCTCGTCTTCGCCGCGGTCGTAGCGGATCTGGCGTTCCCGCGCGAACGCCTCGAGGTCTTCTTCGCCGATTTCCGTCTTCGGCGGGCGGGAAAGCGCGAGCGTTTCCAGCGTGTTGAGTGCGCGGCGCATGTCGCCCTCGCACATTTGCGCGATCGCGCGAAGAATGTTTTCGCCCGCCGTGATTTCCAGCATTCCGAGCCCGCGTTCCTTGTCCGCGAGCGCGCGGGAAAGCGCCGCGACGACGAATTTTTCGTCCACGGGTTCGAGGCGGAAAAGATGCGAGCGGGAAAGCAGCGGCGGAATGACGTAGAAGCCCGGATTGTGCGTCGTGCAGCCGATTATGCGGACGTTTCCCGCCTCGACGTCCGGCAGAAGAAGGTCCTGTTGCGCTTTGTTGAAGCGGTGAATTTCGTCGATCAGAAGCAGCGTGCGGCGTTGCGGGAACGCGCGCGCGACGCGCAGGATTTCGCGCAGTTCCGCCGTGTTGGAAAGCACGGCGTTGACGTGTTCGCAGCGGCAATGCGTCACGGCGGCGATGACTTCCGCGAGCGTCGTTTTCCCGCAGCCGGGCGGACCGTAAAAGAGCAGGCTTCCGAAGTTGTCCGTTTCGATGAGGCGCGGGAGCAGGGCGCCTTTGCCGAGAATTTTTTCGTGACCGAAAATTTCATCGAGGCTGCGCGGACGCATTCGCGCGGCGAGCGGACGCCGGAAGCCCGACGCCTCGCCCGCGGCGGCGTTTTCCTCGCCGTTTCCGCGCGCCGCCGGAATGTCTCCCGCGTTCCCGCCGAAAAGCGAATCTCCAAAATCCTCGCCCATAAAGTGAATTTCAGCGGCGCATTTTAAAACTTTCGCGCGGCAATTAGAAATTAAAAATAAGACCGCGGGAACGCTCCGCGCGTTTTGCACCGCGTTCCCGTGCTTCAAAATCGTTTGCGTTCCCGCGCAAATAAGATTTTTTTACTTGAAAATGAACTCCGGTCAAAACGAGCCGATGCTCCGCATCGAAAAAGAATTCATAAGCGCGCTGCCGCTGTTGCAATACGAGGGGAAAATCGTCCTCGTCGAAAGCGAAGCCGCCGCGAAAAAAGCAGTGAAAGAGCTTTCCCGCGAGAAAATTCTGGGCTTCGACACGGAAACGCGTCCGAATTTCCGCAAGGGCGCGGGCTACATGGTTTCGCTGGTTCAGCTTTGCGGCGGAAAGTGCGCGTATCTTTTCCGGTTGGATTACTGCGGCGGCGTTCCCGTGCTGTTTCCGCTGTTTGAAAATCCAAACATTTTGAAAGTCGGCGTTGCCGTGAAGGACGACGTGCATCATTTGAAAATCCGCGCACCGTTCGACGACGCGGGCTTCGTCGACGCGAGCAAATACACGCGCGCGGCGCGAATCGAAAACACGGGTCTGCGCGCGCTGACGGCGTATTTTCTCGGCGGACGCATTTCCAAAGCCGCGCAGGTTTCCAACTGGGCGGCGCGGGAACTCTCGCCGCAGCAGATTGTCTACGCGGCGACGGACGCGTGGACGTCGCGCGAGCTTTTTCTGAAGCTCCAAAGGCTCGGCATCGCGCCGCAACTGAAATCCGCGGGATCGATCGACGGGAACGAACCCTCCGACGAAGTTCCGGCGA
>CAZWIK010000006.1:9861-24348 GCA_964633895.1 uncultured Enterobacteriaceae bacterium
GTTTTTTTTGTATTACCAGTTTTCGGCGAGCAGCTCGAAATGCGCCTGAGGATGCGCGCAGGCGGGGCATTCGAGCGGAGCTTTGCGGGCTTCGCAGATGTAGCCGCAGTTGCGGCAACGCCACCAGACTTTTCCATCTTTTTCGAAGACCGTGCCGTTTTCGATGTTGGCGAGCAGTCCGAGATAGCGTTTTTCGTGCTGTTTTTCGGCGATCGAGACGTTGCGGAAAACGGCGGCGATTTCCGGAAAGCCTTCTTTCAGCGCGGTTTCCGCGAATGACGGATAATCCAGCGACCATTCCTCGTGTTCGCCCTCGGCGGCGGCTTTCAGATTTTCCGCGGTCGTGCCGATGACGCCCGCAGGGAACGCGCCGAACACTTCGAGTTTCCCGCCTTCGAGAAATTTGAAGAAACGTTTGGCGTGTTCTTTTTCCTGATTCGCGGTTTCTTCGAAAATGTCCGCGATCTGGACGTAGCCGTCCTTTTTCGCTTGGCTGGCGAAATACGTGTAGCGCATGCGCGCCTGCGATTCGCCCGCGAACGCGTGAATCAGGTTCTTTTCGGTTTGTGTGCCTTTGACGGATTTCATGATTGTTCTTTCGTTTACGGTTAAAAAAAAGAGGAACGGGAACGGTTTATTCCGGTTTAGTCCTTAAAGCGGCGGTTTGCCGCAAAATTGTCTTTGCTTCTTCGAGAGGGCTTTTCCCCATGTCCGCCTAGCGCTGCAGAATGTCTCCGGCGGGAACGCATCAGGAAAAGTCGAATTCGCCCTGAATGTGCCTGTGGAAGCGACGCGCGCCGGAACTCGCGCGGATCAGGTCGAGAATGCCAACGTCGGAAAATGCGGGATGCTCGCACATGTTGATGAGCAGATGCGCGGCGGCGATCGCGTCGTAGAGCGCGCAATGATAGCGGGAACGCTCTTTCGGGCAGAATCTTTTCGCGTCGGTCTCCACGCGCTCGGCAATTTCGAAGCGCTCGACGAGTGCGCCCAAGCCGTGGTGCGGCTCTTTCGGAAACCATTCCTTCGCGATGCGGCAGGTATCGACCCACGGCCCCCAGTCGTTGATCTGCGGGCGTGATTCGAGTGAAAAATCCGGCACGAATCCCGGGAACGGCCAAACCGCAGAGAGCATTCCTTTTTCCGCGGGAGCGTAGTGCGAGCCGAGCAGTCCCGTTTTGCGCAGCCATGAAAAAAGCTCCCAGTCCGCTTCGATCGGCGAGCGGTTTTCCACGTCTTCGTCGAAAATGCCGTGAATTTCGGATTCTTCGAGCGGGATCGGCGCGCGAACCGAGCAGAGCCGCGTTCTCGTCGCCACGATGCGCCCGCCGAGCAGCGTCGCGATGCCGTATTCGACGATGCCCGTGCGCACTGAACCTTCAAAATCGAGAACGTGAATTTTGACGTCTTTCCAGTTCATTGCGGGAACGCTTTCTCTTTTTTTTTCGGAAAAATCAGAAATCGACGCCCTTGACGAGCCGCCGCACGACTTTGTGCCCGGTTTCCGCTTCATACCAGCGTTCGCAGCCCGCGGGAACGCTCATTTCCTCCAGAATTTCGTCGAACGTCTGCACGCGCGTTTTGAGTTTTCCGGCGAGCGGATGCAGAATGAACGAAAGGTCGCGGGGACGCGATTCCGCCGCGCCGGGAACGTTTCCGTAGTTCGTCTTTTCGATGAATTTTTCGGCGGGGAGCCCGAAGCGCCGCGCGATGCGCGTCCCGATTTCCCAGCGCGAGAGTTTTTCGCCGCCCGCCCAGTGATAAACGCCGCTGAGATTTGGGCGTTCGCAGAGTTCGACGAGCACGTCCGCGAGGTTGGACGCGCTCACGGGCTGGCGGATTTCTTCCTCGAACAACGGCGTTTTTTCGCCGCGCGCCCAAGCGGAAAAAAGTCGCTCGTGCAGGCTTTTCGTTCCCGCGGGCGTGTTGCCGGAAAGCAGCGTCGTGCGCACGACGACGGCGTTTGCCTTGCCGAATTTCAGCGTTTCGCGTTCGCCGAGCAACTTTGTCTGCGCGTAAAGATTGCGCGGGAGCGGCATGTCCGTGTGTTCGTAGCTGCCTTTGTCGCCGTCGAAGACCATGTCCGTCGAGACGTGGACGAAGCGGCAGGAAATGTGATTCGCGAGCTGCGCCAGCGCGCGCGGGAGCGCGGTGTTGAGCTTTTCCGCGCGGGCGTGGTCGGCTTCCGCTTCCGCGATCGACGTCGCTCCCGCGCAATTGACGATCGCGTCGGGAAATTCCTGAAGCACAAAGCTCTGCAACGCCGCCGTGTCCGTCAGATCCGCTTTGACGCGGCGAACCGCGCTCGGCAGAAAAATTTCCTTTTCATGGAAAACGGCGACGACTTCTGCGCCGCGCCGCAGGGCGGAAAGCACGGTTTCCCGTCCGAGGAATCCCGCGGCTCCGGTGATGATGATTTTCATATTCGGCGATAGTAGCGTTCCCGCGCTGAAAGTTGAAATTAAAAAATCGGGAAAAAGCTCCGCGTTCCCGCGCTACGCCAAGCCGTCGCGTTCGAGCAAGGCGGTGGGATCGGGATCGCGTCCCATGAAATCGCGGAAAAGCGTTTCCGCCGGCGCGGTGTTCCCGCGCGCGAGAATTTTTTTGCGAAAATCGCGCCCCGTCTCCGGATTGAGAACGCCTTCTTTCAGAAAGCGCGTGAAGCAGTCCGCTTCCAGCATTTCCGCCCATTTGTAGGAATAATAGCCGGCGGCGTATCCGGCCGGCTCGGAAAACAGATGCAGGAATTTTCGCGCGATGGAAACCTGCGGGAACGCCGTCGGCACGAGATAATCCGCAAGCGTTTCGTTCCAGTATTTTTCCAGATCGCAGTCTTTGAATTTTTCCGTCTCGATGTGAAAATCCAGATCCATTTTTCCGAACGAAAGCTGGCGCATCGCCGCGCTCGCGGCGCGGAAATTCTGCGCGCGCAGAAGCTTTTCCAGCAGTTCGCGCGGGAGCGGTTCGCCCGTTTCGAAATGCTTGGCAAAAATGTTCAGCGATTCCGCGTGGCGGCACCAGTTTTCCATGATCTGCGAGGGCAGTTCGACGAAATCCCACGCAACGTTCGTTCCCGCGAGTTCGGGGATTTCCGCCTCGCTCAGAATGTGATGGAGCAGGTGTCCGAATTCGTGAAAAATCGTGAGCACTTCGTCGAAGCTAAGCAACGCGGGCTTGCCGTCCACGGAGGGCGACATGTTTCCGCAGATCAAGCCGAGGTGCGCGGGAACGCCTTCGCCGCGCGTCTCGAGAAAATTCATCCACGCGCCCGCGCGCTTCGTTTCGCGCGGATGCCAGTCCGTGTAAAACGCGCCGAGCATTTTTCCGCCTTCGAAGACTTCGTAAGTCTTCACTTCGGCGTGCCACACGGGAACGCCTTTTTTCTCGGCGATGCGGATCCCGTAAAGTTTTTCCGCAATCGCGAACGCGCCCGCGATGACGGCGTCGATTTCAAAATACGGACGCAGTAGCTCTTCGTCGAAATCGTAGCGTTCCCGCCGCATTTTTTCCGCCCAGAAACCGACCGCCCACGGCGCGGGCTTGCCGTGCTCGCGCGTGCAGACATCGCCGCGTTCCCGCGCGAACGCGACGAGCTCTTTCGTTTCCTTTTTGAAAAATTTGTCGATGCGGGAACGCATGTCTTCGACGAAGTGCCGCGCGTTCCCGCCGCTTTTCGCCATGCGGCGGGCAGTCGCAAAATCCGCGAAATCCGCGAAGCCGAGTAGCTTCGCCTTTTCGTCGCGCAGGGCGAGAATTTCCCGAACGAGCGGCGTGTTGTCGAATTTTCCGCCGCGCGCGACGTCGTTTGCCGCGTCCCAGAATTCGCGGCGCAGAGCGTCGTTTTCCGCATATTGCATCACGGGCGAAAACGACGGCGCGTGAAGCGTGAAACGGAATTCGCCCGCGCGGTTTTTCGCTTTGGCGGAAGCCGCTGCGGCGGCTTTGGCAACGGCGGGAACTCCGGCGAGCAGATTTTCGTCGGCGACGAATTTTTCCCACGCGTTGGTGGCGTCGAGCGCGTTCTCGCCGAATTTCGTCGTCGCTTCGGCGAGGCGTTTGTTGATCTGCGCGAGGCGGATTTTTTTTTCGTCGGAAAGCTCCGCGCCGTTTTCGCGGAAATCGGCGAGCGTTTCTTCGAGAAAACGCCGCTGTTCCGCGCCGAGCGATTCCGCGGGAACGCTTTCGGCGGCGGCTTTTATTTTTTCCCAAAGTGACGCGTTCAGCGTGAGACCGTTGAGAAATTCCGTGACCTGCGGGAGCGCGGCGTTGTAGGCTTCGCGCAGCGCGGGCGTGTTTTCCGTGCTTTCCAGATGGCAGACGCGTCCCCACGCACGACCGAGTTCCCGCGTCGCGCGGGCGAATCCGAGCACCGTCGCGTCGAAGGAAATTTCCTCCGGCTTCTGCGCGCAGATCGCGTCGATGTTCCCGCGCGCGCTCTCTAGCGCAAAACGAATGTCCGGCACGATTTTTTCTGGCGTCAGCCGCGTCCAGTCGACGTAAAAATCTTCACTCAAAAAAGGATGTTCCGTGTTCATGAAATCAGCGCGGCGATTTTATGCGTTTCGCGCAGTCGAAGACAAATTTTTTCCTGCGGGAACGCCGCTCACGCGCCCGCGTTTTTCCCGCTCCCGCGCTGAAATTTCCGGTTGAAAATTCCGCTTTCGCCGTCGAAAATTTTCCCGCTGATGGCGGAGGACGCGAGAGACATTTTTATCACCGGCGCGAGTTCGGCGGCGGGCGGTGCGGCGGCGGCGCGGCTTCTGCGCGCGGGAACGCCGCTCACGCTGATCGTCGGAAAAAATCTTGCACGCGCCGAAATTCTCGCGGAAGACGCCGTTTTTTTTCGGGAAAAAATTTTCGCGGCGGGAACGCGGACGCCGTTCCCTCCGCCGAGAATTTTGGGGTTGCCGAAGGGTTCCGATGACGACGAATCGGGCGCGGCGGCTTTCGAAAACGTCTGCGATTTGCTGACCGTGCTTTCCGCGCTGCGCCGCGCGGGAACGGACTCTCCGCTGATTCTCGCCTGTGCGCCGGAATCGCTGCGCCGCCCCGTTCCCGCGCCCGACGCGCTTGCGGCTCGCGAGCTGGAACTTTCTCTCGGCATGAAAATTTCCCTGCGAGAGGTCGCGGAAACGCTCGCGAAAGATTTCGATTACGACAACGAAGCGCTCTGCGAATTGCCCGGGCAATTTTCCGTGCGCGGCGGGCTGATCGACGTTTATCCGCTGAACGCGTCCGCGCCCGTCCGCATCGATTTTTTCGGCGACGAAATCGAAGCGCTGCGCGAGTTCGATCCCGAGACACAGCGCAGTCTGCGCAGGCTGGAAAAAATCGTCGTCGCGGCGGGAACGGCGGCGGACGACGCGTCCGTACCGATGCGCGCGGGAGCGCTGTTCGATTATTTTCCAGCGGGAACGGCTCTGATTTTCGCCGAGCCGGAAACGCTCGACGAGGGCGCGTGCGGAGACCTGCTTGCGCTCGCGGCGGGAAAAAACTGGCGCTGCTGCGGGTTTTCCTCGCTCGATGAAATTCCGGAAGCGTTCCGCGGCGGGAACGCGGCGGCTCTTCGCGCGGAAGAGTGGCTCTGCCAAGACTTGGAAGAAATCGCCTGCGGCGGCATTTCCGACGCGATCGGCTCGGAACGGCTCGCGGAAGCCAAGGAAATCCGTCGCCGCGTGCTGACGCGGCTCGACGCGTGGGCGCGGCGCGGCGAACGCGTCGTTCTCGTCACGGAAAGCGCGGGCGGGGAAGAGCGTCTGCGCGAAATTCTCGACGAGGAAAAACAGGCGGGAACGCTGAAAAAATCTTTCGCTCCGGAAATCGTGCGCGGGAACGTCGGCGCGGGTTTCCGCATCGTTCCCGCGCACGCGCCGAGCGAAGTGCCGACTTCGCGGGAACAACGCGCGTTCCCGCCGCTCGTCGTTGCGACGGAACGCGAGCTTTTCGGACGCAACCGCCGCCGCGTTTCCCGCGTGCGTTCCCGCAGGCTTCCGCACAAGTCGCGCGTCGAACAGCTGCTTGATTTCAGCGAACTCGGCGACGGCGATATGCTCGTGCATTTGCAGCACGGCGTCTGCATTTATCGCGGAATAAAAACGTTCGAGCGGCGCGCGGGAACGAAAGAGGAAATGCTCGCGCTGGAATTTGAAAACCGCGTCACGCTTTATGTCCCGCTTCGCGAAGCGCATCTGCTCTCGCGCTACGTCGGTTTGAAAAAAACGTTGCCGAAGCTCGGAAAAGTCGGCGGGAACGCGTGGGAAAAAACGCGCAGGGCGGCGGAAAAGGCGACGCTCGATTTCGCCTCGGAGTTGCTTTCGCTGCAAGCGGCGCGGCAGACGAAGCCTGGAATTGCCGCGCTTCCTGACGAACAGCTTCCGTGGCTACGCGAGTTCGAGCGCGCGTTCCCGTTCGCGGAAACGCCGGATCAGGCGAAGGCAATTTCCGAAACGAAACTCGACATGGAGCGCGCTTCGCCGATGGACCGACTCGTCTGCGGCGACGTCGGGTTCGGGAAGACGGAAGTCGCGATCCGCGCGGCGTTCAAGGCGGTTTTGAGCGGTTTTCAAGTCGCGTTTCTCGCGCCGACGACGGTGCTCGCGCAGCAACATTTCAACACGTTCCGCGATCGTTTCGCGCAGTATCCCGTTTCCGTGGAAATGCTTTCCCGTTTCCGCACGCCGTCACAGCGCGCGAAAATTCTCGCGCAGCTCGAAAGCGGCGAGCTGGACATCGTGATCGGCACGCACGCGCTTCTTTCCTCCGCCGTCCGGTTCAAAAAACTCGGCTTGCTCGTCATCGACGAGGAACACCGTTTCGGCGTGAAGCAGAAAGAAAAAATCAAGCGTTTCCGCGAGAACGTCGATGTTCTCGCGATGAGCGCGACGCCGATTCCGCGCACGCTTTACATGGCACTGATGGGCGCGCGCGATCTGAGCGTGATCGAAACCGCGCCGCGGGAACGCCTGCCGATTCGGACCGTCGTGCGCACTTACGATCCGAAGCTCGTCAAAGAAGCGATACTGCACGAAATCTCGCGCGGTGGGCAGGTTTTTTATCTGCACAACCGCGTGGACACGATTTTCCAAGTCGCCGAACTTCTGAAAAATCTCGTTCCCGAAGCGAAAATCGCCGTCGGGCACGGGCAGATGGAGGAACGCGACCTTGAACGCGTGATGACGGATTTCGTCGCGGGAACGTTCGACGTACTCGTCTGCACGACGATCATCGAAACGGGCTTGGACATTCCGAACTGCAACACGATCATCATCGAAGCCGCCGACCGCTTCGGACTTTCCCAGCTTTATCAGCTCCGCGGGCGCGTCGGGCGCTTCAACCGCCAAGCCTACGCGTATCTGTTGCTGCACCGCCACCGCGCTCTCATCGAAACGGCGAAAAAGCGGCTTTCCGCACTGCGTCAGTTCAATCAGCTTGGCGCGGGTTTCCGCATCGCCATGCGCGACCTCGAATTGCGCGGCGCGGGAAACATTCTCGGCATGAAGCAGAGCGGACACATCGCGGGCGTCGGTTTCGAGCTTTATTGCCAGCTTCTGCGGCAAAGCATCGCCGGGCTGAAAGGCGAAAAAACGGTGAAAATTTTCCGCGCGGAAATCCGCCTCGATTTCGTGCGCTATTCCAAACTGCCGGAATCCGGCGCGAAAGACGCGCGCAACGAATATCAGATTCTGAAAGACGAGAAAAACGCCGCTTATCGCGGAGAGGAAATCGTCGCGACGCTTCCCGCGGAATACATCGCCGACGTCCGCGTGCGCATCGACGCATTCCGCCGACTCGCGATGGCGGGAACGCCCGACGAAGTGCGCGTCGTCGAAGAATCCATGATGGATCGCTTCGGAAAACTTCCGCCAGAGGCGAAGGCATTTTGCGCTCTCGCGGAACTGCGCTGCGTCGCCGAGGCGCACGAGATCGTCGAACTCGAAACGGAGGCGGGCGTGATCCGAGCGAAAAGACGGCGCGGAGACTACGTGAAAATCGGCGCGAATTTCCCGCGGCTTTCCGCGCTCGATCCGCTCGAACGGCTGCGGGAACTCCGCGATTTTCTTCTGCGGCAGTAGCGCGGCGTTCCCGCGATTCTTTTTCCTCGCGGGAACACGGCGATTGAGCGATAATCCCGCTTCAATTTTTTTTTGAGAAGATTATGGAAAAAATCGCAGACGTTCTCGCTCAACGCTACGCCACAGAGCCGATCCGCAACATCTGGTCGGCGACGGGGAGAATTATTCTCGAACGCGAGTTCTGGATCGCGGTCATGCGCGCGCAACGCGATCTCGGCTTGGACATTCCCGCCGAGGCGATCGAGGCTTACGAACGCGTCAAAAACGACGTGAATCTCGATTCGATCAACGCGCGGGAACGCGTCACGCGCCATGACGTGAAGGCGCGCATCGAGGAATTCTGCGCGCTCGCGGGGTATGAGCACATTCACAAAGGAATGACTTCGCGCGATTTGACGGAATCCGTCGAGCAGCTTCAGGTTTTTCGCTCGCTCGAATACATTCGTTTGAAGACGATCGCCGCCATCAAGCGTCTTGCGGAGCGCGCGGCGGAAACGCGCGATATCGCGATGACTTCGCGCACGCACAACGTGGCGGCGCAACTCACGACGTTCGGCAAACGGTTCGCGATGTTCGGCGAAGATATGCTCGTCGCGCTGCGAGAGCTCGACGCGCTGATCGCGAATTATCCCGCACGCGGCGTGAAAGGAGCGGTCGGCACGCAGCTCGATCTGCTGACGCTTTTCAATCAGAATATCGAAAAAGTCACGGAATTCGACGCCCGCGTGCGCAAACATCTGGGCATTCCTCACGCGTTCAACGCGACGGGGCAGGTTTATCCGCGTTCGCTGGATTTCGCGACGATTTCCGCGCTCGTTCACGTCGGCGCGGGAGCGTCGAGCTTCGCGAAAACGCTCCGCCTCATGGCGGGACACGAGCTGGCGAGCGAAGGTTTTCTGCCGGGGCAGGTCGGCTCTTCCGCGATGCCGCACAAAATGAATTCCCGCAGTTGCGAACGTCTGAACGGTTTGCACGTGATTCTGAAAGGCTATCTCGCGATGGCGGCGGATCTCGCGGGCGATCAATGGAACGAGGGCGACGTTTCCTGCTCGGTCGTGCGCCGCGTCGCGTTGCCAGATTCGTTCTTCGCAATCGACGCGCTGCTCGAAACTTTCCTCGTGATTTTGAATCAGATGGAAATCAACGTTCCCGTGATCGAACGCGAGAAAAACTACTATCTTCCGTTCCTGCTCACAACGACGATCATGATGGAAGCCGTGAAACGCGGCGTCGGGCGCGAGACCGCGCACGAAGTCATCAAGGAACACGCCGTCGCGACGGCGCGCGACATTCGACAGGGCAGGATTTCGAGCAACAATCTGTTCGACCGCCTCGCAGAGGACGGTCGGCTGAATCTGTCTCGCGCGGATTTCGACGCGATCGCGAAAGTCGCAGCGACGGAAACAGGAACGGCGGGAATGCAGGTCGACAATTTCGTCAAAACCGCGGAAGAGCTTCTGAAGGCGTTCCCGCAGGCGGCGGAAATCAAGCCCGGCGCGATTTTGTAATCAAAAAAAAACGCTCCGTAAAAATGGGACGGCGCGCGTACGCGACGCGGCGGGATTTTTTAGTATGAAAAAGCGTTTTTGCGAAAAAATCGGAGTCGTCGCGCTGGCGTTGAGCGGTGTTTTTTGCCGCGCGGCGGAACTGGAGAGCGCGGCGTTTGAAAATTTTGTGCGGGAAGACGGGCGCACGACGAACACGCGCGCGATCGCGCAGCGGCTGATGGAAGCCCGCACTCCCGCGCTCGCGTTCAATCCGAATTTCACGCCGGAGGAATTTTCGGCGTGGAAGAAATCCGTGCGGGAGAAGATGTCGGAACTCGTCGCGTTCCCGCCGTCCGAAAGCGTTCCCGCGCCGAAGCTGCTCGGCGAAGAAAAACGCGACGGCTACGCGTTGCAGAAGTGGGAATGCTATCCGCTCGCCGGCTGCGCCGTGCCTTTTCTCGTGCTCATTCCGGACGGCGTTTCCGCGAAAGCTCCAGCTCCCGCCGCGCTCTGCATTCCGGGTTCGGGGCAAACGAAGGAACTTTCGGCGGGCGAGCCTCCGCTCGCGCCGGCGTTCGCGCATTCCGCCGCTTCGGCGACGGTCAACGATGCGGCGCGGCAGTTCGCGCGAGCGGGATTCGTCGCCGTCGCAGTGGACAATCCCTGCGCGGGCGAAGCTTCGGATTTGGAGCGTTTTTCCGCGAAAAACATCGGTTACGATTACGACGACGCGTCGCGGTTTTTTCTCGAAATCGGTTGGAGCTATCAAGGCTACGCGGCGTTCATCAACAAATGCATTCTGGATTGGCTGAAAACGCGCGCCGACGTGAGGGCGGACCGCGTCGTCGTAAGCGGGTTTTCTTTGGGAACAGAAACGCTGATGATTCTCGGCGCGCTCGACGAATCGATCTTCGCTTTCGTCTACAACGATTTTCTCTGCCGCACGCGGGAACGAGCTTTGGTGATGAACGTTCCCGCGGCGGACGGGCGGCGGCATTATCCGAATTCGATTCGGCATCTGATTCCGGGAATGCTCACGCAGTTCGATTTTCCCGATCTCGTCGCCGCGCTCGCGCCGCGTCCCGTAATCTGCACGGAAGGCGGCATGGACAGGGATTTCTGGCTCGTCGAAAAAGCGTATGAAATTTCCGGCGCGCGGGGAAATGTCTTGTGTATGCATCAGCCGAAGTTCGCAGACCCGAAAGCGCGGAAACACGCGGAAAAACTTCCATCCGGCATCGACCGCGCGACGTTTTTCGAATTTGCCAACGTCGATCCGAGCAATCATTACTTCAAAGGCGAAACGGCGATTCCGTGGATTAAAGTCTTCGTCGAAAAAACGACGGAAAACTGAAGCCGCCGCTGCGGGAACGCGACTTTCTTTTTTCCCTGCGGGAACGATTCGCAATGGAGCGTTCCCGCGCGTTTTTTTTCACCTCGCTTTCTGCGGAACGCGCCGGCGTAATGATTTTTTGGTTGCGGTTTCGGGGACGAGATATGATTTCGCCTTGATGAGTTTTTCGTAGAGCGAAAGCATGGCGACGCCTTCCCGCGGACGCACTTTGTCCGCCTTCGTTTCCTGATCGATTCGGCGTTTCATCATGCGGCAGAGGTCGTCCGCGTCGTATTGAATCATCGCGAGAATCTTATCGACCGAATATCCGGAAATCGCTTCTTCGATATAAAAACCGTCTTCCTCGTCTTCTTCGAGAAAAACGTGCGCTTCGTCCACGCGCCCGAAAAGGTTGTGCAGGTCGCCGATGATGTCCTGATACGCGCCGACGAGAAACGCGCCGAGGTAGTAGGGCTCCCGCGGATTGAGCGCGTGTAGCGTGAGCGTGCTACGGACGTCCTCGAAATCGACGAAGTCGGAAACTTTTCCGTCGCTGTCGCAGGTGATGTCCACGAGTGTAGTTTCGACAGTCGGTTTTTCGTTGAGGCGATGAATCGGCGCGATCGGGAAAAGCTGACCGATCGCCCAATGGTCGAGCAGCGACTGAAAAACGGAAAAATTGCAGACGTATTGCTCGGAGAGCATCGCGTCGAGATCGGCGAGTTCCTCGGGGACGTTGCCTTCGAGCGCGGGAAGCTCGCGCTGAATTTCGCGGCAGATTTCCCAGAAAAGCCGGTCGGCTTCGGCGCGGTTTTCAAGATTGAGATAGCCGTGCTGAAAAAGCGAGAGCGCCTCGTCGCGCTTCTGTCCGGCGTCGTGGTAGCGTTCCAGTAGACCGTAGCGCTTCCCTTCCTTCAGAATGCTTTCGAGTTCCCGCACGATCGGCGCTTTTTTCGCGCGGACGAGCGGACCGGAATCCGACGCTTCCGGCGTGATTTTCCCGACCGCTTCGAAAATCAGAATCGAGTGCGGCGCGACGATCGCGCGACCGCTCTCGGACGTGATGTTCGGATGCGGCACTTCCGCATCGTCGCATACCGTCTTGATATTGGAAACGATGTCGCGCGCGTAAACATCCAACGAATAATTCATCGAACTTTCGTAGTTGGAGCGGCTGCCGTCGTAATCGACGCCGAGCCCGCCGCCCACGTCGATGTTGCCCATCGGGAATCCCATTTTGAAAAGCTCGCAGTAAAAACGCGCGGCTTCGGTAACGGCTTTTTTGATGGTGAGAATGTTCGGCACCTGCGAGCCGATGTGGAAATGCAGAAGCTGGAGCGATTCCGTCATGCGCGCGCGGCGCAGCTTTTTCGTCGCGAGAATGATTTCGCTCGGAGAAAGCCCAAATTTCGCGTTCTCGCCGGTGGATTTCGCCCATTTGCCTTCGCCGGTCGTCATCAGTTTGACGCGGAAGCCGATCGCGGGAACGACGTCCGCCTCCCGCGAAAGCCGAATGATTTTGTCCACTTCCTCGAGCTGTTCGACGACGATGACCGTGCGCTTTCCGAGGCGCCGTCCCATCAGCGCGAGGCGAATGTATTCGTCGTCTTTGTAGCCGTTGCAGACGAGCAATGCTTTCTTGCTTTCGAGCAGCGCGAGCGCGACCAGAAGCTCCGGCTTCGAGCCGGCTTCGAGTCCGTAATCGTAATCTTCGCCCGCGTCGAGAATCTCTTCGACGACCTCGCGGAGCTGATTCACCTTAATCGGGAACACGCCGCGATACGCGCCGTCGTAAGATTCGTCGCGAATCGCCGCGCGGAACGCTTCGTTGAGTTGCATCACGCGGGAACGCAGAATGTCCTGCACGCGGATTGTGAGCGGCGGCCGCAGCCCCATCGATTCCGCCTCCTTCACGATGTCGATGATCCGGATGTGCCGCTGGTCGCCCATCGGGTGAACGTTGAGAAAGCCGTCGTCGTCGACGGAAAAATGCGACGCGCCCCAGCGCTTGAAGCCGTAATAGTCTTCCGCTTCGCGCGGAGTCCAAGGAATGACGGTGTTTTTCTTGCTCACGATTTTTAAGATTTTTCGCGGGAAATTTTCGAAATTAAAACGCCTGCGGCGTTCCCGCGCAATGCGGAATCGCGGGCGCGTCGATTTCGCGAATGCGTTGTTGCCTTTTGATTCGCCCGCGGAGAAAATCTCGGGAAAAATTATGGAAAATTTCACTTACTCCAGCCGGACTCATTGGGTCTTCGGACGCGGCACGCAGGCGCAAGTCGGGGAACTCGCCGTCCGCTTCGCGGGAACGTCCGCGAAAATTCTTCTGCATTTCGGCGGAAACAGCATCAGGCGCAGCGGGCTTTACGACGCGGTCGCGGGCGCTCTGCGGGAACGCGGCGTCCGCTTCGTCGAGCTTGGCGGCGTCGTGCCGAATCCGCGTCTGTCGCTCGTGCGCGAGGGCATTCGTCTTTGTCGCGAGGAGGGCGTGACGTTCATTCTCGCCGTCGGCGGCGGGAGCGTGATCGATTCCGCGAAAGCGATTGCGGCGGGCGTTCCCGAAGAAAACGGCGACGTCTGGGAAACGTTCGTGTCCTGTCGCTCGCTGAAACGCGCACTCGACGTCGCAACCGTGCTGACGATTCCCGCGACCGGCTCGGAAATGAGTCCGAACACCGTGATCACCGACGAGGTGAGCGGCTACAAGCTCGGCTACGGCGACGAAAAACTGCGCCCCGTATTCAGCATCGTGAATCCGGAACTGTTTTTCACGCTCCCGCAGAATCAGATCGCCAACGGCGTGAGCGATATGATGAGCCACATTTTCGAACGCTATTTTTCGAATACGCCGCATTGCGAAATCACCGACGGATTGTGCGAAAGCGTGTTGCGCACAATCGTTCGCAACGCGCTGGTTTTGCGCGGAAACTCGAAAAATTACGACGCGTGGGCGGAAATCGGATTCGCGGGAACGATCGCGCACAACAACCTGCTCGGGCTCGGACGCGTGCAGGATTGGGCGTGCCACGGCATGGAACACGAAATCAGCGCGGTTTACGACGTGGCGCACGGCGCGGGTCTGGCAGTCGTCACGCCCGCGTGGATGAAATACATTCTCGCGGAAAAATCGGCGAAGCTCGCGCAGTTCGCGCGCAACGTCTTCGGCGTTCCCGCCGGAGCGGACGACGCGGAAACCGCGCGCGCCGGAATCGCCGCGCTGGTCGATTTTTATAAAAAAATGGGACTGCCGACGACGATGCGCGAACTCGGCGTTCCCGACGATTCCCGATTCGAGGAAATGGCGAAAAAAGCCGTGCTCGGACGTTCCCGCGACGGCGTCGAAATTCCGCAGGGTAATTTCCGCAAACTTTATTCCCGCGACATCGTGGAAATTTACAAAATCGCCGCCACTGCCTGACGTTCCCGCGCTCGTTCAAACGGAAAGGATAAACGAAGAAGAATACAACGCCAAGCGGCGATTCGAAAAAAAACCTCGTTTTGCGTTGGCTCTTGCGGGGACGGGAAAAGGATTGCGTCGCGTTTTTTTTTGCAAAATGGAGTTTCGAAATCGAGAAATTTTGCGCGGGAATGGTTT
>CAZWIK010000006.1:24448-45923 GCA_964633895.1 uncultured Enterobacteriaceae bacterium
GATTTGGGGACTCGCAACTCTGATTCCTAGCATTTCGCTGCTCGTGCGGCGTTTGCACGATACAAACAAGAGCGGAGCGGTCGTCGCATTGCAGATTGTCTGCAGTGTGGTGCTGTTGCTGACATCGCTGGCAGGTCTTTCCGAAGCTGCTCCTGCCGCGCTTGGGATCGTCGTCATCGCCCTTTTCGTCATCCTTGCCGTAGCTTCCATCTATCTTTTGGTCGCGGTGTTTTCCGACACGGTTTCGGGGAAAAATAAATACGGCGATTCGGAGAAATATCCGGAAGATTTGCAGCTAGCTCAAAATCTGAGCGGAAACGCGCGTTGAGCGCGAAAAAAACGTTCCCGCTCGAAATCGGCTTTCGCCGCGGCGGGAACGCGTCTTCAATGCGTTTTCTCTCGAATTTCCTCAGGCGAGAATTTTCGCGAGACGGTCAACGCAGTCTTTTTTCGCTTCGGCGGAAAGATTGCCGAGCGGCGGGCGGACGCCGCCCATGTCGAGTCCGTGGTAAGCCATCATCGCCTTGCCGCCGGAAACGCCGCCGTATTGAACGAGAATATCGACGATTTCGCAGACTTTCGCCATTCCCGCGGCGACGCCCGCCTGATCGCCTTTTTTGTAGGCGTCCCAGATTTTGTAGTAAAGCGGTGCGGAATAGTTGTAGGTCGAGCCGATCGCCGACTGTGCGCCGCAGGCGAGCGCTCCCGCGAACCATTCGTCGATGCCCCACGTGATGTCGTATTTGCCGCCACAGGCGCGCAGGCAACGCTGATACATGTAAAGATCCGGATAGTTGAACTTGATACCGACGAGCTGCGGGATTTTTCCGTCCGCCTTGATGAGGAACTGCTCCATGTCGAACGTGACGCCGGACATGCTCGTGTGGTAGTAGTAGAAGGGCAGGTTCGGCGCGGCGACGAGCACGGAATTGATGTAGTCGATCAGACCGTCGATCGAGCCCGGCTTGAAGAAATTCGGCGGAACGATCGAGGTCGCGTCCAGCCCGATTTCCTGCGCGTAGGCGGCGAGTTCCCGCGCGTCCGTGACGGAGAGCGCGCCGACGTGAACGATGATGAAAAGCTTGCCTTTCCCGTAGTCCGCCCACGCCTTCATCACGGATTTGCGTTCCGCGACGGAGCAGCAGATGCCTTCGCCGGTCGTGCCGCAGATATAGGCGCCGACGACGCCCTGCTTGACGAGCAGATCGATCTGCTTCGGGATTTCCTTGAGATTGACGCTCCCGTCCGCGTTGAACGGCGTGTGCGGGGCGGCGATGAGTCCTTGCAGTTTTTTAGCCATAGATTTTTTTTATTGGATTGAACGAAAAAAAACGGTGAGAGTTATCGTGAAAAAAGGAAAATGGCGCGTTCCCGCGGCGCGGTCAGCAACGGGCTTTCATGATCAATTTGCGGAACGGGCGGTCGGAAATCGCGGGAGCGTGAATGTCCTCCGGCCAATACACGACGAATTCGCCGGGCTGAATCGTCGTGTAGACTTTCGCGGGACCGTCGTAAACTTGGCAATCGCCGGCTTCGTCGTAAGGTGTTTCGGGGATTTCTCCGCGCGGCGTCCAGCCGAGCGTCTCCGGCGCGGAAAGCGGCACGTGAACGTCCAAATATTTTTGGTGGCTTTCGAGTTTCGCCGTTTCGTGCGTTTTTCCCGGATGATCGACGACGTTGATGAACGCGTTGTCGCCGTCGATGACGATTTTCCCTGCGGGAACGCTCGCCAGATCGTGCGTCTTCACGTAGTCGAAAAGTTTTTTGAAATACGGGTTCAGGGCTTCGTAGCGCGCGGAATCTTTCAGTGGGGCAAGTATCATAGACCGCTATTTTCCTGCCGTTCTCCAAGAAAAGCAAACAAAAGTTTTCCGCGGGAACGCTTCCGCCGCGGGAATGGACGCTCAAAAAAAATTAAGCGCGAAGCGCGGCGACGCTTCCCGCTTGCCGAGGCGCGCGGACAGTTTTCGCGTTCGCCGCGGGAAAGAGCGGCTCGATGCGCGACACGGCGGTTTTCACGGCGGCGCGCGCCTGCATCAGGTCAAAATGCGTCTGCGCGTTCAGCCAAAACTGCGGCGACATATTCAGCGCGATGGCAAGGCGGATTGCCGTTTCCGCTGTAATGCGGCGGTTCCCGGCGATGATTTGACCGATCGCGGTCGCGGAAATCCCGCTCGCTTTCGCGAGGCGGTAATTGGAAATTCCGAAATCTTCCAGCAGCTCTTTCAGATGCGCGCCCGGAGGCGGCGTTTTCAGTTTGTTCAGCATTTTTTTTCCCTTTCTAAAAATCAATGATAATCGCAGATTCTCACGTCGTAAGCGTTGCCGCCGACAAATTTAAAAACAATTCGCCATTGGTCGTTCACGCGAATCGACCACTCGCCGCGTTCGGGCGGATTGAGCAGTTCGAGCCTGTCTCCGGGGAACGCACGAAGATCTTCGATCTGCACGGCGAAGTGAATGCGGTTCAGCTTCGTCAAAGCTCGCTGCTGAATGTTTTGCGGCAGGCGGCGGGAACGCGTTTCGTTGAAAATCTTTTCCGCTTCCTTATCGGAGAACGTTTTAATCATAACGATATTATCTCGACGCGATAGTATCGCGTCAAGTCATTATTTGGAAAAATACGCGGCGAACTCATCGACGCCGCGGGAACGCTTCCGCCTGCGGCGAAATCGAGCCGGACACATGCGTTCCCGCGGAGAGAGAGGGATTCGAACCCCCGGAACCTTTCGGCTCAACGGTTTTCAAGACCGCCGCAATCGACCGCTCTGCCATCTCTCCGAGAAAAGGTTTTTCAATAAAAGTGCATATTTAAGCCGTTGCAAGATTTTTCCGTTCCCGTGCCGCGCCATTTTTTTTTCGGCACGAAACGAAAATCACGGCTTGAGGCGGCGGGAACGCGCGGCGTAAAATTCCCCGATTAAATTATGGGAAAAACAGACAGTCTCTCATCGGCGTCGGGCGTCGCGCTGCCTTTTAAAATCAGCGTTCTGATCTTCATACGCGACGGGAACGGAAAATTTTTGCTGATCCAGCGCCGCAAGGCTCCGAACAAAGGCTGCTGGAGTCCCGTGGGCGGGAAACTCGAAATGGCACTCGGCGAATCGCCGTTCGAATGCGCCTGCCGCGAGGCGTTCGAGGAAACGGGAATGCGCCTTTCCGCTTCGGAGCTTCATTTGTTCGGCATGGTTTCCGAGCGATCCTACGAGGGCAGCGGACACTGGCTGATGTTTCTTTTCGACTGCCTCAAACCCATCGAAAAGCTCCCAGCGGAAATCGACGAAGGGCAGTTCGCGTTTTTCACGCGGGAACAAATCGATTCGGCGGCGATCCCGCCAAGCGACCGAAAACTCGTCTGGCCCGTCTTCGATTCTCACGGAAAAAGTTTTCTGGCTTACCGCGCCCAATGCGGGAACGGCGAAGCCGTGCGCACGGACGAGGAATCGATGCTCGCGCCGAATTTTCTTTCCGAAAAACGCAGGGCGGACTGATGTGCGGACGCTTTGCGCAGTATTCCGCGCCTGAAAAAATCGCCGAATTTTTCGGCGTGCTGCGGAATTGGTTCGTCGAAACGGCGGGATCACCGAAGGCGGTTTTTTCTCCGCGCTTCAACATCGCGCCCGCCGCGTCGGTCGCCGTCGTGAGCGCAGGGCGCGTTCCCGCGCGGGAACGCACGCTTTCGCCGATGCGCTGGGGATTTTCCGCCCCGCCGAACCGCGTTCCCGTTCCCGTGTTCAACGCGCGCGCGGAAACGTCGGAAACGCTCCCGATGTTCGCGGACGCCGTGCGCTTCTCGCGCTGCATCGTTCCCGCGGACGGTTTTTTCGAATGGCGGCGAGAAGGGCGCGCGCGCATTCCGTTTTACTTTTCGCGGGCGGACGGGCGTCCGCTTGCGCTCGGCGCGATCGCTCGGCGCGAACAGCGCGTCCGCGAAAACCGCGTCTGCATTCTGACGACTTCCGCGAACGCGCTGATGAGCGGCATTCATCACCGAATGCCCGTCGTTCTCGAAGAGGAAAATTTCTCGGCGTGGCTTTCCGGAGAACCGCTCCCGCGGAGCATTTTTTCCGCGATGACCGTTCCCGCCGCCGAAGAAATCCTGACCGCGCACATGGTTTCGCCCGCAGTCAACAGCGCGTCCGCGGAAGATTCTCCCTGTCTGATCGCGCCCGCGTCGTTCCCGCGGGACGAACGCGGCTTGCTCGGCGATTTTCTGACGGCGTAAAAAAAACGTTCCCGCGAGGCGAAAACCGATTTTGCGCGGAAACGTTTTTTTTTCGTTTTCTTCTTTTTTTTGAAAAATTTACGGTTGCTCGGCGAGCGCGCCCGGAAGCACGACGTCGGGGTGAATGATTTCCGTGCCGACGCCTTTGTCCGTGAAAATTTCCAGCAAGAGCGAATGCGGCGTGCGTCCGTCGATGAAGTGAACGCGCCGAACCCCGCTTTGAAGCGCGCGCACGGCGGAATCGACCTTCGGAATCATTCCCGCGGAAATGACGCCGCTCTTTTTCAGTTCGGGAACTTCGTGAACGCGCAGCGTCGAAATCAGCGTTCCCGGATCTTTCGGATCCGCCAGCAGCCCGGGAACGTCGGACATGAACACGAGTCGCCGCGCTTTCAGCGCACTCGCGACCGCGCTCGCCGCCGCGTCCGCGTTCGTGTTGTACGGGCGGTCTTCCGCGTCGAGCGCAATCGGCGAAATGACGGGAATTTTTCCCTCGTTGAGCGCTTTTTTGATGATTTTCGTTTTGACGGATTTGATGTCGCCGACGAAGCCGAGGTCGACGGGAACGCCGTTTTCGTCCGTCGCGCAAAGCTTTTCGCAGACGTTGACGAGATTGCCGGGCATTCCGACGGGAACGCCTTTGTGTTTTTCGATCAGGCGGCAAATGTCCGCATTGATTTCATTGTTCAGCGTGTCTTCGACGATTCGGATCGTGCGCGCGTCGGTAACGCGGATTCCGTTGCGCCATTCCGGCGTGATGTCGGTCTTCGCCATCGCCCGCGTGATCGCCTTGCCGCCGCCGTGAACGACGACGACCTTGATGCCTACGGAGTTGAGAAAAACGATGTCGGCGGCAACGCGTTCCCGCGTGGCAGGATCGTCCGAATCCATGAAGCTCCCGCCGTATTTGACGACGAAGACAGAGTCGTGAAAACGCTGAATGTACGGAAGCGCTTCCAAGAGGACGCCGGCTTTGGAAATCAGCTCGGCCTCGTTGACGGTCTTTTCTTTAATCATCGTAATGCCTGAGGAGAAAAAGTCCGGCAATCATAGAGCGTTTCCGCGCTTCTCCGCAATTTGAAAAACGCGGCGGAAAACCGCGCGCGGGAACGCGCTCATTCGGAGACGAATGCGGCGCAGACGTCGCGCACGAGCGGGAACGCCGTTCTCCCGAAGATTTCGGCGGCGTTTTCGCCGAAAACGAAATTCTCGCACACGTCATGTTTCGAGTCGTTCCACGCCTCGCACGTCTTCTGAAAAAAAACGTCTTCGTCGGAAACGGAGTCGAACGCAAGCGGCGTTTTTTCGAAAAGAAACGGCGGCGCGGAGATTTTTTCCGCGCAGAAAGCGAGCATCGATTCCGCGGTCATGCGGGAATTTTGCAGCGATTTTTCCGTGATGACGTGCGGCGTTTTTTCTTCGTAGGCGAAATAAAAAACGGAGAACTCGCGGTTCGGGAACGCCGCGGAAAGCAGCTGCGCGCAGACGAAGGTTTCCGCCGCGGAACGCCAGTCGAAAAGCCCCGTTCCCGCGAGCACGAAAACAAGCCTTCCCGCCTCGTCGCGGAAAAGCGTGTCGAAATTCGTGACGACGCCGCGCGGCGGAAACGTGAGCCGTTTCGGAATCTCTTTTTCATCGAGGCGAAAAAGTCTCGGCGGGAGCGCGGAGGCGATGTTTGCCGCGTCTTTGAGCTTCGCGGCGAATTTTCCGCGGAAATCGTCCTGATCGGCGAGCACGGAAAGGCGACCGGCGGCGATTTCCCGTTCCCGAAAATCGTCCGCCCCGACGGCGTTCCCGCGCTCGCCGTCGCCGAGTTTTTCCGCGATTCGCGCGGCGAGCAGCTCGCGATGAATGCGGGAAAAATCCATCGCGGGAAGCGCGTCTTTCGGATCGCGGCTGTCGGGAACGGAAACCTCGCGTTCCCGCGCAACGCCGAAAATGCGCCGACAAATGAATTCCGCGGGAGCGCGGAAAAAAAGCGTGAGATCCTGCCGCGAAATTTCTTCGGGAGGCGTCGCGTTCCGCAAAACGGTTTTTCCCGCGTCGTCTTCGCGCGGCGATTCCAAGATTCGCGCGGTCGCGTAATCCGCGCGGCTGAACGAAAATACCTCGCGGGAACGCGCCGCGTCCGCGGAAAAATATTCCGGCGAGAATCCGTGCAGAGGATGCAGCGTTTCAAAGCTCGGCGCGCCGGGTGAGTCCGATTTTTCGTCGGTCATCTCCAGCAGAAAATCGCGCAGCTTCGCGAGCGGCGCGCAGGGCGGGCGGCGTTGTCCGGAACCCGCGTTGCGTCCGACGTAGGAAAGCAGAAGCGCGTCCTGCGCGGCGAGAATGCTTTCGAGGAAAAGCAGGCAGTCGTCGTCGCGCGGCGATCGATCCCAGTCTGCCGTTCCCGCAGGAAAATTTCTCGGCGGGAACGAGAGCAGGTCGAAGCGGCTGCGAAAGCCCGCGCGCGGGAACGCGCCGTCGCTCAATCCGGCGATGCAGATGATTTTCGCGGGAATGTTGCGCATGGGCAGCATTTGGCAAAACGTGACCTTGCCGCGCAACATTCCGCCGCCGTGCGCGTCGCTCCAGTCCCGCGTTTCGAGCGCGGCGACGAGCGTGCCGAGAGCGCATTCCGGCGGATTTTTTCCGTTCCCGCCGACGCGCGCCGCTTCTTTTTCGGCGACGAGCGTTTCGCGCAGGACACCTGCGCCGTCGTCGTTCCCGTCGTCGCCGAGCAATCCGTCTGCGACCGTTTCCAGCAGAAAATCGCACCACGCGGGAACGCTCCTCGGCGTTTCGTCGGCGAACGCCCGATTCAGCGTTTCGAGCGCGACGAGCAGACGGAAAAATTTTCCGAAAATCTCCGGCGAGCTTTCCTGCAGATCGCCGACAGATTCGATGCGCGGCTCGCCGAATTCCGCCGGCATCCGCGCGTTCCCGCAGAAATAGCCGCAGGCGAGACGGCGCAACGCGAACGCCCACGAATTGTTGTCCGCGAGCGTTTCCGCCTCCGATTGCGGGAACGCGCTTCCCTCGGTGGATTTTTTCCCGAAGATGCGTTCCCGCCGAAAATCCGCGTCCGCGCCCCAGCGCGCGCCCGCTTCGGCAAGCGTTTTGCGCAACGCGGCGACGGAGCCTTCGTCGAGTCCGAGACTTTTCCGGACGGTTTCGAGATCGAGCAGGGCGGAAATTTCGTCGATCCTGAGTTCGCCCTGCGCGACGCGGAGAATTTCGAGAAATGCGGCGGCAGCCGGAAAGATTTCCGTTCCGCTGCGGTCCGCGACGGAAAACGGAATACCGGAATCCTCGAACGCGGCGCGGACGAACGGCGCGTAGGCTTTGAGGTCGGCGAGCGCGACGAGAACGTCGCGCGGTCTCAGCGACGGATTTTCCGCGAAACGCGCGATCAGTTCGTCGCGCAGAATTTCCATTTCGCGCATCGGATTCGGCGCGACGACGATGCGCAGCGAGCGGTCGCTTTCCGCGGGAACGAACGGCGTTGGGCGCGGCGCGTTGTCTCGGATTTCGCGCTGAAGCGCGTGAAGCAGGGAATCGCGTTCCGGCGGCGCGTCGAGATTGGAGTCGGCGTCGAGCGTTCCCGCGTCGACGAGGCGTCGGGCGAGCGGGCGCGCCGCTTTTCCCCAAGCCGTCAGCAGCTCGTTCCCGCGCTCTGGCGCAAAGACGTTTTCCGGCGCGGCGGCGTTTCTGCGCGCGCGTTCCCGCAGCGCCTGCCGCGCGTCGCGGGTTTCCGTCCAGAGATCGCGCGAAAGGTTGTGATAAAAAAGAAAAACTTCTGACGTCTCGGCGAGTTTTTCCAGAAGCTCCGCGTGGAGACGCGGCAGGGCGGACGGCGCGAACACGAAAATGCGCGGCGGCGTTCCCCCCGCGGAGGTTTTTCCGTTTTCGAGCATATTCAGCCAGACTTCGGCGGGCGGGAGCGCGTCGCCGAAATCGAGTTTTCGCCAAAGATTTTTCTGGCGGCGGTATTCCTGCAAAAAATCCGGATCGGTGCCGCGCGGCTCGGGCGCGTCGCGGTTCCAGTCGCGGATCATTCGAGGGCGAAAATTCTGATAACGCCAGAAGAGATCGCCCAGCAGCGCGGCGCGCCGGAAAATTTCCTCCTCAGATTTCCCGCGCAAGCCGAAAAGAAATTCCGCCGCCGCGGACGTTTTTTCCGCGAGCCTCTTTTTCAGCGTGCCGAAAATTTTCCACGCGAGCGGTTCCCGCGCGAAGACGTTCTGCTCGGACGCGGGAACGCGTTTTTCGAGAAATTTTTCCGGAGAAAGGAAATCGACGTTCGCGCAGATGCCGATTTTTTCCGCGAGGAAACGCTGCAGCCAAACGCGTTGCGCATAGTTCATCACGAGAACGGTTTCGGGCAAAAACGGATTTTCGCGCCGCGTCAGCAGCGCAGCGAGCCGCTCCGCGAGCGTGACGACGGAGTGCGCGGGAATGAGATGAAATCCGTGTGGCATCGCCGAAATTCTTGCGGGAACGCGGATTTTTTTCAATCGACAAATTCCCGCCGATGGAAGAACCTTTCGGCGTGAAATTTTCGGCGTTCCCGATTTACAGGTTTTTCCGCAACGAGCTTCCGGCGATGACGAAAGCGGCGCTGGTCTGCATCGTGCTTTGCGGCGTGCTCGCGTTCGTCGTTTTTTCGCCGGGATTTTCGTTCGCGACGACGAAAGAGCCGGCTTCCGCCGTCGCCTCGGTGGAAATCGGAGAAAGCTACGCACAGTCGGGAATTTTTCAGGATTCGGAGCCGCTTTTTCTGCCGACGCACTGGAATTTCGGCGCGGACGTTTCGCCGAAGGAGCTGACCTTTCAGGATTCCTCGTTTCTGCCGTTCGGCGAAATGCTTTTCTTGGGAACGCAGCCGTCGGAACCCGCGATGAAACTGAAGCACGCGCAGATTCCGCCCGCCGTCGAAAACGCTCTCGGCGCGGACGCGTGGTCGATCGCGCGCGGATTCGGCGCGGGAACGCTCGACGTTCCCGCCGTGAGCGAAACGCCCGTTTCCCGCATCCGCATCGAGGACGCGAGCACGGGAAAAATCGTATTCGGCGGAGAACTTCCGGAGATTCACGGCGAGGACGATGGAATGCTGGTCGCTCCTGCAGAATTTCTCTGCGGAATCGCGTCCGACCTGGGCGCGCCGCGCGTGATGACCGTTCGTTCCAGCGGAAGCTCGGAGCACGACGCGGAAATGGGAAAAGCGGCGGAGTCGCTTTTGAGCAAGCTCGGCTGTCCGCGCGGAATTTACCGCATTTTTATCGATCCGCGCTGAATCGCGAAAAAAGAAAGTCCCCCCCCCGTCAGGCGAGAGAACCTTCGATGAGAAAATCGTCGCCGAAGCGGGAACAGGCGGGATTTTTCACGCGAAATGCGTCGGCGAGGCGGGGCAGGGGCGTTCCCGCGAAGGCGGGACGAGCGGCGGGATCGCCGAAAATTTTCGGCGCGACGAACGCGTAGAGATAATCCGCCTCGCGCGCGGCGAGCAAGCCGCCGAGCAGTTCCGCGCCCGCCTCGAAAAACACGCCGCAGAGATTCTTTTCCGCACAGCGAAAACGAAATTCGCTCCAAAAGTTTTGCGGAGAAAGCCGCCACGCGTCGATTCCGCGCGCGGCGAGCTTTTCCGAAAGCGCGGCGGGAACGGCCGAGTCCGCCGACGCGACCAGAATCGTGTTCCCGCGAAATTCATCGTTGTAAATTTTTAGCGAATCGATGCGGGCGAGCGTGCGCAGTCTGCGGTCGAAAACGAATCGGACAGGGCAGACCGTCGGCTCTCCGGTGCCGCGCGCCGTGAGAGACGGATCGTCCGCGAGGATCGTTCCCGCGCCGGTCGCGACAGCGGGAAAATAGCGGCGTAGGCGCATGACTTCCGCGCGCGCTTCCGTTCCCGTAATCCATTGCGATTCGCCGCCGCGCGTCGCCGTGCGCCCGTCGAGCGTCATCGCGGTCTTTGCGGCGAAAAGCGGCGTTCCCGCCGTTATCCAGTGATTGAAAATCGGATTCAAGCGCGCGCATTCGTCGCCGAGAACGCCGGAAACGACGTCGATTCCCGCCGCCCGCAGCACGGCGAATCCCGCTCCCGCGTGCGCGGGATTCGGATCGGTCGCGCCGACGACGACGCGGGAAATTCCCGCCGCGATGAGTGCCTCGGTGCAGGCGCCGGTGCGTCCGCGCGTGGAGCAGGGTTCCAGCGTGACGAACATCGTCGCGCCCGCGCGCGGTCGGCGTCCGAGTTCGGCGAGCGCGACGCGTTCGGCGTGCGGCGTTCCCGCGCGTCTGTGCCAGCCTTCGGCGACGATTTTTCCGTCTTCGACGATGAGCGCGCCGACGCGCGGATTCGGGTGCGTGTCGCCGTTCCCGCGCTTCGCCAGCGCGATCGCGCGGCGCATGAATTTTTCGAAAATTTCGGTTTCGGGAACGCCGTCCATCGAATTTTCCGCGCGCGGTCCGCGATTCATTTTTCCGTTTCGGCGCGCGCGGCGAGCCATTCGTCCATTTTTGTGTGGAGGTCGGCGAGGCGCGGATCCGGCGATTGTCCGGACGAGCCGGAAATTTTCGTAAACAGCGCGCCGTCCGGCGAAAAGACGAGAAGCTCGGGAATGCCGTTTCCGACGCCGGCGTTCGGTTTTTTGCCGAACGGCACGGCGAGCCACTTCATTTTGTCTTTTTTGACGTAGCTTTTCATGTCGTCTTCAGATTTGTCGGCGGAGAAAAAGACGACCTCGAAATCTTTTTTGTTTCCCTCGTAAAATTTCACCAGCTGCGGCGTGAAGAAGCGGCACGGTCCGCACCAGCTCGCGGAATGGTAGACGCCGACGAATTTTCCTTCGAGTGCCTTGTAGTTTTTCTTCGCCGCGGACGCTCTCTGTCCGGCTTTGATCAGCCCGTCGGGAAACATTTTTTCCCACGGCGCGGACGCGGCGGGAACGTCGGTCTCCTCGGCTGCGGACGCGGCGGGAACGAGGAGCGAAACGAGCAAAAAGACTACGGGAAGGAATGCGAGACGTTTTTTCATGGCGGGAATTTTCATACGAAGCGGAAGCGAATACAACGGAAAAATTTTTCGGGCGATTCCGTTCCCGCGCTTTCTGCGTTGAAATGCTCGGCGAAAAACTGTTTCATTAGCCCAACTTTTTTGAAAATGACGACACCAGACATTCCTGCTCTTTCCCGCGCGGCGAACGAAGCCCGCGGACTCGCTTTGGACGCCATCGCCGGCTGCAAATCGGGACACTTGGGCTTGCCGCTCGGCGCGGCGGAAATCGGTGCTGCGCTTTTCGGGCACGCGCTCAGAATCGCGCCGAAACACCCGAAATGGCCGAACCGCGACCGATTCGTCCTGTCCGCGGGACACGGTAGCATGTTCGTTTACGCGTGGTTGCATCTGGCGGGCTTCGCGCTTTCGCTCGAAGATCTGAAGGCGTTCCGTTCCCGCGGAAGTCTGACGCCCGGACATCCGGAATTCGGCGACACGCCCGGCGTCGAAGCGACGACGGGACCGCTCGGGCAAGGCGTCGGGAACATCGTCGGTATGGCGATTTCCGAAAAAATGGCGGCGGCGCGCTTCAACACGGAAGAACACAAGATTTTCGATCACGCCGTCGTCGGGCTTTGCGGAGACGGCTGCTTGCAGGAAGGCATTTCTTACGAAGCGGCGGCGCTCGCGGGACGGCTCGGTTTGGACAACCTGATTCTTTTTTACGATTCGAACGAAATCACGCTGGACGCGCCGACGAAAAAAACGCAGAACGAAAACACGGTCGACCGTTTTCAGGCGGCGAACTGGGACGTCTGGGACCTCGAAGACGGACACAACGTGCTCGAAGTGCTTTCTTCGTTCGAACGCGCGCGGGAACACCGCAACGGGCGCCCGAAACTCATCATTTGCAAAACGACGATCGGTCAGGGCGTGCCCGAAGTCGCGGGAACGACGAAGGCGCACGGCGAAAGCGGCGCGAAATTCGCCTCGGAAGCGCATGCGCGGCTCGGTCTGCCCGAAGAAAAGTTCTTCGTTTCCTCCGAAACTCGCGAATATTTCGCGGGACTCACGGCGCGGCGCGAAGCCGAATACGCGGCGTGGCTCGAAACGTTCGAGGCTTGGAAAAAAGCGAATCCCGACCGCGCCGCGCTTCTGGAAAAAGCTCTCGCCGGCGACTGCGGGAACGCAGAAGCGCTTCTGAAGCTCATTCCCGAATTCGGCGCGAACACGAACGCGACGCGCGTTTCCGGCGAAATCGCGCTGAACGTTCTCGCGAAGAACAATCCGCTGATTTTGTCCGGCGCGGCGGATTTGTTCAGCTCCGTCAAAACCTACATCAAGGACGGCGGCGATTTCGACGTCGATTCCCGCGACGGTCGCAACATCTGGTTCGGCATTCGCGAACACGCGATGGGCGCGATTCTGAACGGCATCGCCTACGACGGAATTTTCAAGCCCGCCGGCTCGACGTTCCTCACGTTTGAAGACTACATGCGTCCCGCCGTGCGCGTCGCCGCGATGGCGAAACTGCCGCTGTTCTACGTCTTCACGCACGATTCCGTCGCCGTCGGCGAAGACGGACCGACGCACCAGCCCGTGGAACTCGTTTCTTCGCTGCGTTGCATTCCGAATCTCGAAGTCATTCGTCCAGGCGATTCCGAAGAAACCGCCGCCGCCTACGCATATGCGGTTTCGCGCAAGGACGGTCCGGTCGCGCTGTGCCTTTCCCGCCAGAACGTGGCGTCGCAGGAAAGCGTTCCCGCGTCCGTCCGCCGTGCGGGAACGTTGCGCGGCGCTTACGTCGCCGTGAAGGAGCAGGGCGCGCTGGAGCGCATTCTCCTCGCGTCCGGAAGCGAGCTCGGCGTCGCGGTCGCGGCTGCGAAGGAACTCGGCGCGGGAACGCGCGTCGTCTCCATGCCATCGATGGAAATTTTCGACAAACAGCCCGCGGAATACCGCGAAAGCGTGTTGCCGGACGCCTGCCGGAACCGCATCGCGATCGAGGCGGGAATCACGCCGTTCTGGCGAAAATACGTCGGAATTGATGGAAAAGTCGTCGGCACGGACGTTTTCGGATTTTCCGCGCCCGGCAACGTCGTTCTCGAAGCGCTCGGAATTTCCGTCGAAAATCTGGTGAAAATCGCGCGCGGGAACGCGTGAGGTTTCCTCGGAAAACCGTTCCCGCGAAAAAAAAGACGAAAGGGATTTTTTTCCGATGGTTTTTCTGAGTTGCATCGTCTGCGCCATGACCGCCGGCGTCGCCGCCGTCTGCGTTTCGCTCGTCTTGTTCGGCGTCCGCGTCTGGTCGCGCGTGCGCGGCAAAAATGCCGGCGACTGTTCCTGCGAACATTGCCGTTCCCGCGAGAAAAATTCCGCGGGGACGCAGGAGTCTGCCGCCGCCGAAGAAGACGCGTGAGCTTTGGCGGGAAATCCGTTTATTTATCGGGATTCTCCGCCTTTCCGAATGTTGCACAATAAGTATTATGTCTAATTTTTCACGGGAAGATTTTTGCCGTTCCCGCCCCGTCGTCGATGCGCGTTCCCGCAAGGGTTGTTTCCGCGGAAAACCGGATCGGCGGCGGGAACGTTCCCGCGACGCGCTCGCGCTCGCGCCGAAAATTTCGGAAAAAATTGTAGCACTCGGCGGGAAATCGGTCTAACATCCCGTCAGTTTCATCCGTTATTTTTCATTTATTAAAAAATATTAAAAAATCCAATGAAAGCGCTCGTAAAAAAAGAAGCGAAACCCGGACTCTGGCTGATGGACGTTCCCGAACCCGAATGCGGTCCGGACGACGTTCTGATCCGCATCAAGAAAACCGCGATCTGCGGAACCGACGTCCACATTTACAAGTGGGACGAGTGGTCGCAGAATACGATTCCCGTGCCGATGGTCGTCGGTCATGAATACGTCGGGCACATTGAAAAAATCGGCGAAAACATTCACCATCTCAAGGTCGGACAGCGCGTTTCCGGCGAGGGCCACATCGTCTGCGGCTACTGCCGCAACTGCCGCGCGGGACGCCGCCACCTTTGCCCGAACACGCAAGGCGTGGGCGTGAACCGTCCGGGCGCGTTCGCGGAACTGCTTTCCCTGCCCGCGAAAAACGTCGTTCCCGTGCCGGACGACATTCCGGACGACATCGTTTCCATTCTCGATCCGCTCGGGAACGCGGCGCACACCGCCCTTTCCTTCAATCTCGTCGGCGAAGATGTGCTCATCACCGGCGCGGGACCGATCGGCATCATGGCGATTGCGCTCGCGAAAGCCGCGGGAGCGCGCTACGTCGTCATCACCGACGTGAACGACACGCGCCTTGAGCTCGCGAAAAAAATGGGACCGACGCTCGCCGTCAACACGATGACGACTTCGCTTCACGACGTGATGAAGCAGCTCGGCATGACGGAAGGCTTCGACGTCGGTTGCGAAATGTCCGGCAACATTCACGCGCTGAACGGAATGCTCGAAGTCATGGCCTGCGGCGGTCGCATCGCGCAGCTCGGCATTCCGCCCGGGAACGCGGCGATCGACATAAGCAAAATCATTTTCAAGGGTCTGACGATGAAAGGCATCTACGGTCGCGAAATGTTCGAAACGTGGTATAAAATGATGGCGCTGATTCAGGCGGGAATGGACGTTTCGCCGATCATCACGCATCATCTGCGCTACGACGAATTCGACAAAGGCTTTGCCGCGATGCTCGACGGGAGCGCCGGAAAAGTCATTCTCGACTGGAGCAATATCTGAGAAAAGCGGCGGATTTCTCCGAAAAAAAAACGTTTCCGCGCGCAGACGCATTCCGCCGCGGGAACGTTTTTTTTGAATTTCGCGGGAACGTTCCCGCGCAGCGGAGACTTAACGCTCTTTCCCATTCGTCGTGTTCGATTTCAACGAAAGCTTTGAAACCGGCGTTCCCGCGAGCGGCGCGGAAACGATCGCTTTCGCCGAACGGATTTTTTCCGGCGGCGACGCTTGGCTGCGCAAGGTTCTCCGCATGGAATCCCGCCCGCAGCAGACGAACATGGCGCTGGCGGCGGCGCGCGCGTTCGCGGACGATTCCGCGTTGCTTTTCGAGGCGGGAACGGGCGTCGGAAAAAGTCTCGCCTACCTGCTTCCCGGGCTGATTTTTTCTCGGCTTTCCGGAAAAAAGTTCGTCGTTTCCACGCACACGATTCCGCTTCAGGAACAGATTCTGAAAAAAGACCTGCAGCTCTGCCGCGAGCTTTTCGAACGCGTTCCCGCGCTGGAAAAATTCAGCGATTTCAAAGTCGCTCTCATGGTCGGCAAGGCGAATTTTCTCTGCGGAACGCGACTCGCGCAGGCATTGAAACGCCACGAAGGGCTTTTCGACGGAAGCGACGGTTCGAGCGCGGCGCGGCAACTTCTCGCGATACGCGACTGGTACGCGCAGCCGGGCTGCACGGGCCTGCGGGAACACTTGCCGATGCGCGTGGATGACGAAGTCTGGGAATCGGTCAACGCGGATTCCTCCGCGTGTTCCCGCAGACATTGCTCGACGGACGTCTGCGCCTATCAGCGCGCCCGCGCCGCGCTCGAAGCGGCGGACATCGTCGTCGTCAACCACAGCCTTCTTTTTTCGCTCATCGGCGCGGGAGCATCGCCGCACGACGACGCGGTCGGCGTGCTCTACCCGAACGATTTCGCCGTCATCGACGAAGCGCACCGCGTTCCCGACGTCGCGACGGATTATTTCGGCGCGGAAACCTCTTCGACCGGGCTTCTCCGGCTGCTTTCCCGCGTTTCCGCCGCTTACAAAAAAGGCGGCGTTCTCGCCGAATACCGCAGAGATGAGAGCGTGGGACTGGTTTCCGAGGCGCGCGCCGCCGTCGATGAATTTTTCTCTGACATTCGCTTTCGTTTTCTCGAAAAAAAGCGCACGTTCCGGTTTCGGGAACCCAATTGGGCGCAGAACGTCTGCGAGCGCCCGCTCGGCAGGCTCGAAAGCCGCCTCAAACAAATCGCGCAGGTCGAAACGCGGACGCACGCGAAAGACGAAATCGGCGATTTCGCCAAGCGCATCGAAGCGCATCGCCTCGTCATCCGCGAATGTCTCGAACTGCGCAACGCGCCGCAAAACGTGTATTGGGCGACGCTCGGCACGGGAAAATTCAGCACCGTCACGCTTTGCGGAAAACCCGTGGACGTCGCGCCGCAGCTCGCCGAAACGCTGTTTTCGCGCAACACGTCCGTCGTGCTTTCTTCGGCGACGCTGACGGACGGCGCGGAATCCATGGCGCGTTTCCGCAGGCGGTGCGGTGCGGATCTCGCGGCGGGAACGGTGCGTTCCATGAAGGAAAATTCGCCGTTCGACTACAAGGCGAACATGGAAATTTTTCTCGCAAAAAATTTTCCGGAGCCGGACAAACGCGACGGCGCGCTCGGCGCGGGAACGCTCGAAGCCGTCTGCGCGCATTGCGTCGAAACGATGCGCGGCGGCACACTGATTCTCTGCACGAGCTACGAAATCTGCGGCGCGCTCGCCGAAGGATTGCGCCGCCGTTTTTCCGGCACAGCCGCAGCGGGAACGCCGCGCAAAATTCTCGCGCAAGGCGAAGAACATTCCCGACAGGAACTGATGCGGCGCTTCGTCTGCGACGGGAACGCCGTGCTCGTCGGCACGTCGAGTTTCTGGACGGGAATCGACGTGCCCGGCTCCGCGCTCTCGCAGGTCATCGTGACGCGCCTGCCGTTCGCGAATCCGCAGGAACCGATCGTCGAAGCGCGCGGCGAGTGGATCCGCGAAAACGGCGGGAACGCGTTCGCGGAAATGTCCGTGCCCGACGCCGTGCTGATGTTTCGCCAAGGCATCGGGCGGCTCATCCGCAAATCGACGGACAAAGGTCGCCTCGTCGTGCTCGATTCTCGCGTGCTCAGCAAATCCTACGGAAAACGTTTTCTCGCCGCCCTGCCTCATTCCGATTTCCGGATTTTCACCCCGGAAAATTTCCGCGAAACGCTGCCCGATTTTCCGCGAGTCTGAAAAAAAATCGCCGCGCAACGTTCCCGCGCGGGAACGCCTCATTCCGCGAGGCGCACGGCGTTGTAAGGATGAATGTCGAGCGGATTGGAATACCAGCCGCGCACTTCGGGTCGAATCAAAAATTTGTTGCGGTTGAAGACCGTCGGAATTACGGGAACGGCTTCGACGAGGATTTTTTCCGCCGCGCGCAGTTTTTCTCCGCGGACGCGGGCGTCGCGTTCCCGCGAGGCTTCGGCGAGCAGGCGGTCGTAATCGTCGTCGCGCCAGCCCGTCCAATTCATGTTCGATGTTCCCGCGAAAAGGTCGAGAAACGTCGTCGCGTCGAGATAGTCGCCGCTCCACGCCGAGCGCGCCAAGTCGTAATCGCCCTGCTCCATGCTCACGCGGTAAACTTTGTATTCCTGATTTTTCAGCGAAACGCGGATGCCGAGATTTTTCCGCCACATTTCCTGAATCGCCTGCGCGAAAAACTGCGCGCCGTCGGACGTGTTGAACAGATATTCGATTTCGGGAAAGCCGTTCCCGTCGGGAAATCCGGCTTCGGCGAGCAGCGCGCGCGCCTCGCGCAGTTCCGCTTCGCGGTCGGCGAGAACGGTCGTCGACGCGCCGTCGGTTTCTTTCGCGGGAACGAGCGAATACGCGGGCGTTTCTCCCGCGCGGAGCACGCGTTCCGCCAGAATTTTCCGGTCGAGCGCGAGCGACAGCGCGCGGCGCACCCGAGCGTCGTTCAGCGGCGGGCGGGAACAGTTCACGCGGATGAACGCGGTCGAAAAATACGGATCGAGGCGCAGCGCGGGATCGCCGCGTTCCCGCAGCACGGCGACGCGGGCGGGCGCGACGGTGTTCGTCACGTGATACTGTCCGTCGCGGAAGGCGCGTTCCTCCGCGAACTGGTCTTCGAGTGCCTCGAAGCGGATTCCGCGCAGCCAAACGTTTTCCGCGTCGTGATAATGCGGATTTTTTTCGACTTCGATGCGATACGCCACGCGCCAGCTTTTCAGGCGGAACGGACCGCTCCCGACGAAATTTTTCGGACGCGTCCAGAGCGTCGAACGCTCGTCGATTTTTCCAAATTTCAGAATCGCGTGCGCGGGAACGACGCTCCAGCTCGAATGGCAGGCGAGCGAAAGAAAATACGGGCACGGCACTTCAAGCTCGACGACGAGCGTTCCCGCGTCCGGCGCGGAAAATCCGACTTGCGAGAAATCTTCGGTTTCGCCGCGCGCGAACGCGAGCGCGTTCTTCACGGGAGCGAAAAAAAGCGATGCGCACGGCGACGCGAGCCTGGGTGAAAGGATTCTGCGGTAGGAAAAAAGAAAATCTTCGGACGAAATCGCGCGACCGTCGCTCCAGCGCGCATCTTTCCGCAGAAAGAACGTCCAGCGCAGACCGTCGGGAGAAACGTCCCAGCGCTCGGCGATCGCCGGACGCGGCTCGAGCGTTTCGGGATCGTAGCGCACGAGACCTTCGAAAAGCGCGAGCATGATGCGCTGTTCGAGAACGCCGGTAACGAGCTGCGGATCGAGCGCGGCGGGCTCGCCACCGTTGTTCACGAGCAGAACGCGTTCCCGCGCGGCGACGTCGACCGGACGTTCCCGCGGACCGCACGCGACGCAAAAAATCAGCGCGGCGGCGCAGAGAAAAATTTCCGGGAAAAAAATCCGCACGGGAACGCCGAGAGACGCGGAAAACGCGTCGTCTTTTCGCTTTCGGAAAAGCGCGGGAACGCGCGGAAACGGAATCGGAAAAATCATTTTTCTTTCGCGAAAACGCCGTCGAAAAATTTGACGACGCGCGCCGTCGCGCCCTGATTTCCGCGATGCCACGCCTGCGCCGCCGCGCTCATTTTCGCGCGCGTCTCGGAATCGCCGAGCAGCGCGAGAAGCTTTTCTTCCGCTTCCGCCGCGTCGCGCGTTTTCGCCGCCGCGCCGCAGTCTTCAAGGCTTCGGCAGACGTCCTTGAAATTCGTCATCGCGGGACCGTAAACCACGGGAACGCCGAGTGCGGCGCATTCGATCGGCGTCTGCCCGCCGTTGTTGGGCGGGAGCGATTTTCCGACGAACGCGAGCAATGCGAGGCGCGTCAGCCGGCGCAGTTCGCCCGTCGTGTCGGCGATGCAGACGTCCGCATCGGCGGGAACGTCTTCCGGCTTTGTGCGAGAACGCAGAAACCATTTCCAGTCCGTTTTTTCGAGCAGTGCGGCGATTTCCGCGCGGCGTTCGGCGTGGCGCGGACAAATCAGCAGGCGCAGTTTCGAAAAGCGTTCCCGCGCGCGGCGAAAAGTTTCGAGCAGCATCGATTCCTCGCCCGGCCACGTCGAGCTGCCGAGCAGCACGGGCGCGTCGGCAGGAAATCCGAGCTCGCGCTTCAACGCGGCGGCGTCGGATTCGGAAAACGTTTCACCGCCCGCGACGTCGAATTTCATGTTGCCCGTGAACTCGATTTTATCCGCGGGAACGCCCAGTGCGCGGAAACGCTCGAAGTCGTTTTTCGTTCCCGCGCAGATGAAGCGGATTTGCGCGAGCAGCCGCCGAGTGAGAAAACCAAAGGCGCGGTAGCGGCGGAACGAGCGGTCGGAAAGCCGCGCGTTCATGACGAACACGGGAACGCCGCGCCGCCGTGCCTGCGCGAGGTGCTCCGGCCAAAGCTCGCTTTCCATCAGCACGGCGATCGACGGATCGAAGTGCCGCCACGCCTTCGCCGAAAACGGCAGGAAATCCATCGGAAAACACGCGTAGGCTGTCACCAGATCCGCGTATTTTTCGCGGATAATTTTGTAAGCGGTGCTCGTCGTCGTCGTCAGCACGACTTCGACGTTCCCGCGGTTTTTCAGTTCCCGCAGCAGCGGCGCGACCGCCTCCGTTTCGCCCACGGAAACCGCCTGAATCCAGAGCCGGTGCGTTCCCGCGCGGCGCGGCGGGAGCACGGGAACGCAGCCGAAGCGGTGAGAAAAATCTTTCGCGTAGCCGCCGCGTTTGATCATGCGTCCGAAATAATACGGACACGACGCGAGAAACAGCGGCAAAAACAGGATGCGGTAAATCCAAATCATAGCGATTGTGCGATTTTCGCGCCGCTGCCGCATTTTCGCAAACGTTATTTTGAACGAGCGCCGCCGCGGGAACGCCGAATTTTTATTTTGCTAAATCCGCCCGCCGCGTTATCCTTGGCGACTCTTTTTCATTCCAATGTCCGACAGCACAATGAAAATATTCACCGGCAACGCCAATCCCGTCCTCGCAAGGGAAATCTGCGACTCGCTCGGCGTTCCTCTCGGAATCGCCGACATCACGCCGTTTCCGGACGGAGAAACATTCGTCCAGATCAAAGAAAACATTCGCGGTTGCGATGTTTACGCGATTCAGCCGACCTGCGCTCCCGCGAACGACCACTTGATGGAGCTGCTCATCATGATCGACGCGATGCGCCGCGCTTCCGCCAAGCGCATCACCGCCGTCATGCCGTTTTTCGGCTACGCGCGCCAGGACCGCAAAGACCGTCCGCGCGTGCCGATCACGGGAAAGCTCGTCGCCAACCTGCTCACCGCCGCCGGCGCGAACCGCGTTCTCGCGCTCGACCTGCACGCGCAGCAGATTCAGGGCTTCTTCGACATTCCCGTCGACCACCTTTTCGCGTTCCCGGTATTTTTCGATTACATCAAAGACAAGCCGTTCCTGGAGGACGCGACCGTGTTCTCGCCGGACGTCGGCGGAATGAAGGCGGCGAGTGCCGTCGCCAACCTGCTCGACCTGCCACTCGGCTTCGTCGCCAAGCGCCGCGTTTCCGCGACCACGGTTCAATCGACGAATCTCGTCGGCGAAGTCGAAGGAAGAAACATCATTCTCGTCGACGACATGACGGAAACCGCGGGAACGCTCTGCGCCGCCGCGAAACTGCTCCGCGAGAATGGCGCGAAATCCGTGCGCGCGCTCGTCAGCCACTGCATGTTGAACGAAATCGCCTACGAACGCCTCGCGTCCGGCGTGCTCGACGAAGTCATCACGACGAATTCCGTTCCCGTGGATACGCGCGGACTGCCGATCACCGTGCTCTCGATCGCCCGCCTTTTCGGCGACGCGATCCAGCGCATTCACTCGAACAACTCCGTCACCAGCCTCTTCAAAATCAAGGGCTACTGAGTTTCGGTTTTCGCCCATTCCAAAAAAAAACGCGTTCCCGCTGGAAAACCGGCTTTTGCCGCGTGGGAACGCGTTTTTTTTTCGGGAAAAATTCCCCGCATCGCCCGCGGACGTTCCCGCGCGGCGA
>CAZWIK010000006.1:46023-60471 GCA_964633895.1 uncultured Enterobacteriaceae bacterium
GTTTTTTTTTCGGGAAAAATTCCCCGCATCGCCCGCGGACGTTCCCGCGCGGCGAGTTTTTTTTCCCTTCGTTTCCGCGCGGCGAAAATCTCATCGCGGGAACGCGTTTTTTTTTCGGGAAAAATTCCCCGCATCGCCCGCGGACGTTCCCGCGCGGCGAAAATCTCATCGCGGGAACGCGCAAAGACGGTTTAAATTGTCGGAAATTTTCTTTTCTTCAAAATTATGCCGAAAAAAATTTTTGCAGCCCTGATTTTCATCGTCGCGGGAACGCTCTTCGCGAACGCGGAAAATTTTCCGCGCGAAGCGCAATGGAACAGCGTCTTCGCCGCCAAGGACGAAGCGCGCCCGCGCGACCTCCTCGCCGAATGCGAAAATCTGCTCGCCTCCGCGGCGGAAGCGTCCGCGTGGAGCGAATACGCGCTCGCCGCGCAGTTCCGCGCCGAAGCGCTCGGCGACATCGCGGGCGACATGAACCCGTTCGCCCGCGTCGAATCCCTGCGGGAATCGCTCGCCGCCGCTCCCGCGCGGGAGGCGAAAATTTTCATCGAAGCGCGGCTCGCTTCGGCACTGCTGAAATCCACGCGGAACGCGCACGGGAACGCCGCAGAGGAACCCGTTTTCGACGCCGGCGGCGTCGCGGACGTTCCCGCGGAAGCACTCGCCGAACTTTCCGCCGCGCAGTTGTCCGCGCTCGCCGTGCGGCATTACGAAAACGTTCTCGCGCAGGAAGATTTTCTCAAAAAAATTCCCGTCGGCGCACTGCTCCCGTCTCGCGCGGTCATGACCGCCGACGGCAAGGAACGCCTGCCCGGCATTTTCTCGCTTTTCGACGCTGAGCCCGCGGAATTTCCGACGTTTTACGACTTCATTGCGTGCGACGCTGAGCGCTTTTTTCTCGCCGCCGCGCACGCGGGATTTCGGACCGTTTCCCGTCCGCTCCCGCCGCTGAACGACGCCGCCCTGTTCGCTCCCGCGCAGGAATTCATCGCCGCCGCGCCCGAACCCGACGCCGTGAACCCTTCCGCGGAACTTTTCGCCCGCGCGCTACAAATCGCGCGTTCCCGCGAGCAGTTTCACGTCGCCGACGCGGACAAATCCGCGCTCGCCCGCGCGACGCTCGACCGTTTCGCGCTTCTGCTCGATTCGGGATGCGATTTCGATTTTTCCGCGGACGTTCCCGAAAACGCGCTGAGAAATTTCATCGCGGAATTCGCGTATTTCCCGATCGCGGCGGAGGGCGCGGAACGGCTCGCGCTTCATCTCGTCAAAAACGGACGCGAGGCGGAGGCGTTCGAAATCGCGGACAAATCCGTCGCAAAATACGGGAACGCAAAAAACGCGGCGGGTTGCAAAAACATTCTGCGGGAACTCTGCGGCAAAACGCTCAACATCGCCGCGTTCCCGCGCACGTTTTCCGCCTCCGCGCCGGCGAAATTTTCCGTCCGCGCGAAAAACATCGACCGCGTGCGCCTGCGCGTCGTTCCCGCCGAGTGGCGCGCGTATTTGAAAAAAGAACACAATCGCCCGAACAAACTTTCCGCCCGGGAAATCGCCGAGTTGCTCGCCGCGGAAAACGCCGTCGAGCTTTCGTTCCCGCTGGAAAAACGCTACGATTTCCGCCTGCGCGAAAGCGAAATCGAAATCCCCGCGGGAACGCTCGCGCCCGGATTTTACTTCGTTTTTCTCGCGTATGACGACGCGCCGTTCGGCAAGGCGAAGTTCACCGGCGCGACGGACAATCCGCTCCCGATCTGGGTCGGCGACGTCGCGGCGATTTACGGGAACGTCGCGTCCGAAAACGAAGGCGAACTCCGCATCCGCGCGGTCAATTCCGTGACGGGCGCGCCGATCGAAGGCGCGTCGGTTTTCGTTTGGAATAAGGCGCGCTGGGGCGGCGAACGCCTCGCCGTTCCCGCCGTGCGCACGGACGCGCTGGGCGAAGCCGTTCTGCCCGCGCTGAAAAAAGATCGCGATCCTGTCGTGCTCGTCGAATGCGCGTTGCCGGACGCCGACGGCGCGGGAACGCGGACGCACGCGGTTTCCGTGGAAAACGTTTCTTTTTCCCCGAAACCCGCCGCCGAAAAACCCGCCGCCGCGCTGACGATTTTTTCCGACCGTCGGCTCTATCGTCCCGCGCAGAAAATTTCGTTCAAAGGCGTCGTCGCCGCGCCTGCGGGAAGCGGCGCGGGAACGCCCGAAGCGCTTCTCGGAAAAACGGTGAAAATCTCGCTGCGGGAACGCGCGACCTCGGCGATTTTCCGCGCGTCGAAATTCGCGGGCGATTCGCGCGACCCGGCGCCCGCCGTCGCGGAAATCGAAGCGCAAAGCAACGATTTCGGCTCGTTCGCGGGAACGCTCGAACTGCCCGCCGACGTGAAGTCCGGCGCGTGGCTGCTGCGCGCCGAGTGCGACGGTGCGCGCGCGGAAACCGTGCTGAACATCGAAGAATACCGCCGACCGAAATCCGAGCTGAAATTCGCCGAAAAATCGCCCGCGCCGCAGATTCTCGGCGGGAACGCTTCCGCGCTCGTCGCGGGAAAATCGTTCACGGGAACGCCGCTCGCCGGCGCGCGTGTGAATTGGCGCGTGTTCGATCGCGAGATTTCAGAAACGCCGATTGCGTCCGGCGACGGAATGCTCGACGAAGCGGGAGAACTGAAAATTTCATGGAAGGCGGAGCGCAAAAAGCTTTCCGCCGCCGAGGCGGAAAAACTTTCGCCCGAAGAACGTCGCCGCCGCGAAGCCGAGTTGTGCAGGATTTTTGAAATCGAAGCGGAAACGACCGACGAGACGGGCGAGACGCTCGAGGCGGGAAAATGCGTTTCCGTCGGAAATCGTTCGGCGCGGCTTCGGCTCGACGGGAAGCGCGCGCAAGGCGCGGACGGCGGCGCGGTCGAGCTTTTCTGCCGTGTTTTCCGCGATGTTGCCGACGCGGCGGCAGGCGTTCCCGCGGTCGTCGAAATTTTCCGCAGAAACGGCGGAGAACGCGGCGAAAAAGTTTTTCCCGCCGAAATCGAAGCGGGCGACGGAACCGTTCCCGCGCTGAACATTCCCGCGGGAACGCTCGCCGTCGGCGGATACCGCGCGGTCGCGCGCGCAAAAGACGCGTTCGGGCAGGAAATTTTCTCCGAATTCGATTTTTCCGTCTTCGCGCCCGACGCGACGAAATTTCCGCTGCGGGAAAACTTTTTCGTCGAGGGGTTAAACTGCGGCGCGGGAACGCCTCTGCACGTCGGCGAAACGGCGGAAATTCTCTGGGGAAGCGGCGCGGAAACGGCGCGCGCGTTCGTCGAAATCTTCGCGGACGAAGGGAAAAAACGCATCGCCGCGTTTTACACCGACGCTGGACGCACGCAACAGAAAATCTGCGTTCCCGTGAGCGAAGAAATGCGCGGTGGATTCGTCGTTTCCGTTTCGCAGACGCTCGACGGAAAATTTTTCGAGAAGCGCGTTCCGTGCGCGGTCGATTGGGAGAAGACGCTGAAAATCGAGCCAGAAGATTTTAGGCGAGACCTCGTTCCCGCGACGCGCGAAAACTGGACGTTCAAAATCACGCGCGCAAACGGCTCGCCCGCCGCGGGCACCGAAGTCCTCGCCGTGCTCTACGATTGCGCCGCGGAAAAAGGCGCGCTCGCGGGAACGGGCGACGATTGGCGCGCGCGGACCGAGACCGCGCTTCGGCTGAATCCGTTCCGCGCGATCGCGAATTTCTCGAAATCAAGCGCGCGCGACACGTTTTTCCGTTATTTTCACTTCGCGGAAGCCGAGTTTTTTGACGTTTTCCGCGAACCCGATTGGACGTTCGGATTCGACGACGGAAATCTCGCCGCCGGCATTTTCGCCGCGCGGAAAAGTGCGGCACTCGGCGGTCGCCCGATTCCCGCCAAGTTTTCCGCACCCGCGGAAACGGCGAACGCGGCGACCTCGAGCGACCGCCGCCGTTCCCGCGAAAATTCCGCTCCCCCCGCGTTCCCGCTACGGAAAAATCTGCGCGAGACGGCGTTTTTCATGCCGTTTCTGCGCACGGACGAAAACGGCGTCGTGAACGTGCCGTTCGTCGTTCCCGAAGCCCTTACGAACTGGCGGTTGCGCATTTTCGCGCACGACAGGACGCTGCGCTTCGGCGCGTTCGATTCGGACGACGTTCGCACGTCGAAGGAACTGACGGCGCAGTCGGATGCACCGCGTTTCCTGCGCGACGGCGACGAAGTCAAAATTCCCGTGAAAATCGCGAACCGCGGGAACGCTCCGCTCAGCGGCGAAGCGCGCCTCGATCTCGAATTTTTCGATGCGCTCGGCGCGAAAATCGACGTTCCCGCGGCGGACGACGCGGCGCAGAGCTTCACCGTTCCCGCGAAATCCTCGACGACGCTCTTCCGCGCGGCGAAAGCTCCGGCGGGAGCGGTCGAACTGCGTTTCCGCGCGACGGCGCGGAGCGGAAACGTCGCCGACGGCGAAGAAATCGCCCTGCCCGTGCTCCCGCGCAGAGTCGTGCTCACGCAGTCGCGCGCGGCACTCGCGCGTCCGGAGGCGCAAGCCGAGCTCGTTTTCGAAAAACTCGCCGACGCAGTCGCGCCCGACGCGGCGGACGCTCCGCGTTCCCGCGCGTTTCGGTTGGACGCACCGGCGGGCGTTTTCGACTCCGTGCTTCTCGCGATCCCGCAGATTGCGGCGCAGTCGCGCGAAGGCAAAACGTCCGACGCGGCGTTTTCCTCGCTCTGCGCGAACGCGCTGGCGAAGGAACTTTGCGCGAAATATCCAGAAATCCGGGAAAAGGCGGCGGCGCGGGGATACGCGGACGCGGCGGAATTTTTCGACGAAAAAGCGATTGCGGACGCGCTTGAAGACGCGTTCTCGACGCTCGATTCCTGCCGCGTCGCCGACGGCTGGACATGGTTTCCGGAGCCGACACGCGGTGCGCGGGCGAACGCCCGTCTCTCGCGGGAAATTCTCGAAGGCATCGCGCGCTTGCGGGAACGCGTCTCCGACGAAAAACTCCGCGCCAGACTGCTCGACCTCGCCGCCGCGCCGCTTCGTGCCGCCGACGAACGTTTTCTCGAAAGGTTTTCCGAAAACGGAAACGCGAAAGACGAAACGCGCGCTCCCGCGCCGCCCGACGCCGAGACCGTGCGCTATCTTTATTTGCGCGAACTTTTCGGCGACGACGAAAGCGTTCCCGCCGCGCTGAAAAACGCACGGACGCGCTGTCTCGCCGAAGCCGAAAAGACGGAAATCCGCACGAAGCTGCCGAGCGACGCGCAAGCCCGGCTCGCTCTCGCTCTGCATCGGCGCGGGAACGCCGAAGCCGCCGCGAAAATCGCCGAAAGCCTGCGCCAGCGCGCGGTCCGGAGCGAAGAACTCGGCATGTCTTGGAACGACGCGTCGCCGATGCCCGAAACGCAGCTTCTGATGATCGAACTTTTTTCTGCCGCCGCGCCCGACGCGGACGCCGTGAACGAGCTGAAAATCAGCCTGCTTTCCCGCATTCGGACGCGCGCGCGGGATTCCGCCGACGCGGGCGCGGAAGCGGTTTTCGTTTTGCTTTCGGGCGAAAATTTCCGCGCGGCGGGAACGCCGGAAGACGCGGGGAAAATCGCCAAAATTTTCGACGAAGTGAAAGTCGAATTTTTCGACGCGGACGGTGCGAAGCTCTCTGCGGGAACGCTTGAACCCGCGCGGAATCTCGCGAAAATCACGGCGAAAAACGCGGGGCGCGCGCCGGTTTTCGTCGCCGCGCATTGGGAATTTTCCCAACCCGCGTCTGCCGTCGCCTCCGACGCGGGAACGGGGCTTTCGCTGAAAAAATCGGTCTTCAAGCGTTCCCGCGCGAGCGACGGCAAAACGGAACTCGTTCCCGCGCGGCTGGAAATCTTGCGTCCGGGCGACGAAATCGTCGTGCGGCTGACGATTCGCGCCGACCGCGATTTCGAGTTCGTCCGCCTGACGGACATGCGCGGGAGCGGCTGTGAACCCGCGCGGAAAATTTCGGGCGCAGACGTCGCCGGCGGTCTGCCGTGCCGCGTCGAGACGAAGGACGCGGAAACGCGTTTCTTCTTTGAAAAACTGCCGGCGGGAACGCGCGTTATCGAATACGCGCAGCGCGTGCGTTTCTCCGGTCTTTACACGAGCGGCTTCGCGGAAATCCGTCCGCTGCGTGCGCCGGAATTTTCTGCGCGTTCAGCTGCGGAATCGCTCGTCGCGATGTGAAACGGGAAACGGAATTTTTCAGAAAATGAAGCAGATTCGACTGAAACCTTCATCTCGCCCCGCCCGCGTGATTTTCGGGCATCCGTGGGTTTTCTCCGGAGAAATCGAGACGCCGCTGCGCATCGGGAACGGCGAAGCTGCGGAGCTGCTCGACGCGCGGGGACGCTCGCTCGGGAGCGGCATTTGGAACGCGCGTTCGCAGATCGTATGGCGAAAATTTTCTTCGGAAAAACGCGAATGGGACGAAGCGTTCATCGCGGACGCGCTCGAAAAAGCCGTCGCCAAACGCGTTCCCGCGCCCGCGTCGCGTCGGCTCGTGTGGTCGGAGGCGGATGCGCTCCCGGGGCTGGTCGTCGACCGCTTCGGCGACGCGCTCGTCGTTCAGGCGCTCACGGCGGGAACGGACAAAATGCTGCCGTTCATCGCGCGTCGGCTCGACGAAATGCTCGCGCCGTCGGAAATCATTTTCCGGAACGACGCGCCGTCGCGACGCTTCGAGGGATTGGAGCTTTCGATTTCTTTTTACGGGAACAGACCGCACGAGCCGCGCTGGTTTGAAATCGACGGCGTGCGGTATTTTCTCGATCTCGCGAACGGACAGAAAACCGGATTCTATCTCGATCAGCGCGAGCAGCACGCGAACGTCGCGAAATACGCGCGCGGGAAAACCGTGCTCGATGCCTGCTGCAATCAGGGCGGATTTTCTTTTCAGTGCGCCCGCGCGGGAGCGGCAAAGACGCTCGGCATCGACATTTCGGCGAACGCGATCGAGGCCTGCCGCCGCAACGCCGAGGCGAACGGCTTCGGGAGCTGCGCGTTCGAGACGGCGAATCTTTTCGACTGGTTTGGCGCGAACCGCGAGCGGCGATTCGATCTGATAATTCTCGATCCGCCGCCGTTCGCGCGGACGAAAGACGCGTTGGCGGGAGCGTTGCGCGGCTACAAGGAACTGAATCTGCGCGCGCTGAAAATGCTCGCGCCCGGCGGCGTTCTCGCCACGTATTCCTGTTCGCAGCGCGTCGGCGTCGAAAGCTTCATCGACGTCGTTTCCCGCGCCGCGCACGACGCGCGGAGAACGGTTTCGCTGCTCGAGATCACGGGACAGCCGGAAGATCACCCGTGCCTGCTCAATTTCCCGGAAAGCCATTATCTGAAAGGGCTGATTCTCCGCGCCGAGTGAAGAATGGACAAAAAAAAGCGTTCCCGCGCGGGAACGCTTTTTTTTTCGCGGAGCGGATTTTATTTCGCCCAAAGATCGGGCGGATATTCGCCGGCGGCGATGAGTTTCGAAATGTTCGCCTGAACGACGGGCTTGTCTTCCTTGTAGGTGACGCCGAACCACGCGCTGTCCGTGCGGAGCACTTTCGCGGTGGCGTTGCCTTCCTTGATGAGCTGACCGATCGTCATCGGAATGAAGCATTCGCTTTTCATCTCCGTGCCCTTTTCTTTCATGAATTCAAGGAAGATGCGGTCGAGGTGGTCGAACAGTTTGGGCGTGCAGCCCCACATGTTCATGGAAACCGGCGTGTCTCCCGGAATGTCCTTCGTCGAACCGTCGTCGTAAGTATTGCGTCCGTTATCGCCGACTTTGGCGATTTTCGTCATTTCCTCGATTTCGGTCAGGAAGCCGTTCGCGTCCGTCTTGCAGACGCCGCGCGCGACCGTGCCGTGCTCGGAAAGCGTGTTCTTCATCAGGAAGCCGACCATCGAGAACGCGCTCGAATTCGGGTTGAGGTCTTTCAGGTAATTCGCGAGGACTTCGTAGGAATTGCGCCCGTAGAAATCGTCCGCGTTGATGATGGCGAAATTTTCTTTGACGACGCCCTTCGCGCAGAGAATTGCGTGCGTCGTGCCCCACGGCTTTTCGCGCCCTGCGGGAACGCTGAATCCCGCCGGCAGCTTGTCGAGCGTCTGGAACGCAAAATCGACGGGAACGGGCAGGTTTTTCTTCGCGATCATTTCCCGAAACGCCTCTTCGAAGTCGGGACGAATGATGAAGACGACCTTGCCGAATCCAGCGCGGATCGCGTCAAAGACGGAGTAGTCGAGGATCGTTTCTCCGGAGGGTCCCATCGGATCCATCTGTTTAAGTCCGCCGTAGCGGCTACCCATGCCTGCTGCAAGAACGAGGAGTGTCGGTTTCATGATGATGTCGGATAATAATATCGGGTTAAACGAATTTGCTTGGGAGAAAATACCGCCGTTCCCGCCCGAGCGTCAACGCGTTTCCGCAAAAAAAACGCGGATTTTCAGGGGCTTTCCACGTCGCGCTCGCCACGGCGGGAACGGGATTTTGCATTGACATTCCCGCAGGAAAACAGTGTTTTTTCCCCACCGTTTTGTCCCATGGTGTAATGGCAGCACAAGTGATTTTGGTTCACTTTGTTCAAGTTCGAATCTTGATGGGACAGCCACTTTCCTCCGCATTCCCGCGCGGACGTAACCGCGCACTTTCCCGAAAAAAAACTCCGGTCAAGACAAGATGAAAACCACACGCCGCTCAATGCTCTCCGGAGAATCCGCCGCCGCGGAATGGCTCACCTCGGAAATTGTCGGGCTCGCGTGCCGTTGCGGAGTCGACGCCGAATCCCGCGCCCGCCTCGCCGAAATCGTGCGGGAACTCGCCGAAACGACCGCAGAAAAAAAAGAAACGCATCTCAAAATCCGCGACGCGGAGCAGATTGCCTTTCTGGAAAAAGCGTCGCGGGAACGCCCGCTCGACGCACTCACGGGAACGCCGCAGACTTTTGCCGACGGAAAGACGACTCCGCTCGTCTTCGACGAAAAAAACGGCGCGCTGTATTTTTTCCGCCATTACGGGCAGGAAATTCGAACAGCGGGCGCGCTCGCCGAGCGTACCCAGCGCGCGGCTACGCCCGTTTCCGAAAATTCGGAAAAAATCATCGCCGCCGCGCTTCCGTTCCCGCTGAACGACGGACAAAAAACCGCCGTGCGGAAAATTCTCTCCGCGCCATTTTCCGTCGTTTCCGGCGGTCCGGGAACGGGAAAGACCACGCTTCTTCTCCGCGCCCTGCTCTGCATTTTTTCCGAAAACCCGGACGCAGAAGTCGTTCTCGCTGCACCGACGGGAAAAGCCGCCGCGCGGATGAAGGAAGCGATCCGCGCGCAGGCGGAAGAGATTCTCGCCGCTCCCGCCACATCCGACGCGTTCCCGCGGGACGCGCTGCGCAAGGCGGCGGAACTCGTTCCCGCGACGCTGCACGGCGTTCTGCGCATTTGGGCGGACGCGCTCAGAACGCGTCCGGCCGCGGCGATTTCCGCAGATTACGTTTTCGCGGACGAGGCGTCCATGATCGATCAGGAAATGATGCACCACTTGACGGGCGCGCTTTCGGCGCGTTCCCGCCTCGTCTTGCTCGGCGACAAAAATCAGCTCGATTCCGTCGGCCCGGGACACGTTTTCGGCGCGATCTGCGCCTCGGAGCTTCTGCGCACGGCGCGCGTCGAACTAACGGAAAGCCGGCGTTTCTCGGAGCAAGGCACGCTCGGACGCCTCGCCCGCGCCGTCGTTTCCGGCTCGATCGCCGCCGCGGAAAGCGTTCTCGAAAATCCGCCGGACGACGCCCGTTCCCGCGAAATTTTCCGTTTTTCTTCGGAAAAGATTTCGCCGCGGGTGCTCGACGCCGCGCTGACCGAAATTTTTCCGGAAAAGCTGCGCCGCGTTCCCGCGGACGCCGAGCCGGAGGAAATGCTCGCGCTGCTCGAATCCGTCCGAGTGCTGACGCCGTTCCGCGACGGGGATTTCGGCGTAAAATCGCTCAACGCGCGCGCGAGGCGGCTGTTTTCGGGCGGCGTTCCCGAGTCGGCGGCGCATTACCACGGACAGCCGATTCTCGTCACGCGCAATTCGCCGCAGAATCGGCTTTCCAACGGCGACGCGGGAATCATTCTGCGCGAAAAATCGACGGGAACGCTCTGCGCGTATTTCCGCGCGGACGACGGCGCGCCGCGCAGGATTCCGACCTCGTTTCTTCCCGAACACGAAACCGCCTACGCGATGAGTATTCACAAGGCGCAGGGCTCGGAATTTTCCCGCCTCTGCGTGGTTTTTCCGCCGGCGGCGGGAACGCCCGAAGATTTTTTTTCGCGCCAGTTGCTCTACACGGCGATCACGCGGTTTCGGGAACGCGGGGACGCGCCGCGCTTTCTTCTGATTTTCGATCGCGACGCGCTGTTTTCGGCGATCGCCCGCGAAAAGCCGCTCGCGTCGCTTCTGCCTGCGCGCTTCGATTCTTTCTCCGCGTCAGATTCCGTGGAGCTTCCGGTAAGTCGCGAGCGCGAACGAATCCGTCATGCTTGAAACCGCGTCGAGCAGATGTAGTAGACGCGCCTCTTCCGGTTTTTCGGAAAATTCTTCGCCGTGCAGCATCAGCGCGATTTTTTTGCCTTTCGGCGAATCCGGATTCCGCACCCATTCGAAGAAGAATCCGACCAGCGCTTCGATGACGCGGAAACCCATCAGTTCGATTTCGACGACGGATTCCGCGTTGTAAATTTCCGAAAAAGAAAAGCGGCGCAGAGCCTTCATCGCGCCCGCGAACGGCGAATCGTCGAGTAGCGATCTGTTTTGCGTTCCCGAAAGCAGCGCGGATTCCCGCGCGAGAAACGTTTCCGCCGCGACGCGGATTCCCGCGCCGATCGCCACGGCGCGCGCGTAATGCGCGGCACTTTCCGCGCCCTCGTTCGCCGCGATTTTTTCCGCGCGGGAACGCTCTTTTTCGTCGAGAAACGGGAACAGATACCTGCGGAGCGCGTCGAACGGAATGATTTTCGAAACGAACGCGTCTTCCAGATCCGCGATCAGATAGCTGAGGTCGTCCGCCGCTTCCGTCAGAAACGCGAGCGGATGCCGCGCCCACGCGACGCGCGTTCCCGTGTCCGCGCGCGGAATCAGCCCCGTTCCCGCCGCGACGAAACGCGCGGCGGCGAGATCGTCTTCGATGAAGCCGAATTTCTTCGCGGCGATTTCGTCCTGCGACGTCTTCGAATACGCTTCCGTGCAGGGATATTTCATAAACGCGCCGAGCACGGCGGCGGTCAGATTCAGCCCGCGTCCCGCGATCGGATCGCCGATGCGCGTCAGCAGGCGGAAGCCCTGCGCGTTGCCTTCGAATTTCCGAAAAACGCCCTCGCGTTTCAGCGCGGATTCGATCGCTTCTTCGCCGGAATGCCCGAACGGCGGATTCCCGATGTCGTGCGCGAGGCAGGCGGACGAAACGATTGCGGCGAAATGCGCCGCGCGCAGTCCGCGTTCCCGCAGCTCGGCGTGGCGTTTCAGAATTTCCGTGCCGACAATTTGCCCGAGCGAGTTTCCGATGTGCGCGACTTCGAGGCTGTGCGTCAGGCGCGTGCGCACGTAGTCGTTTCGCCCGAGCGGGAACACCTGCGTCTTGTCCTGAAGCCGACGAAACGCGCTCGAATAAAGAATGCGCCCGTGATCGTGGTCGAACGCGCTGCGAAAATCGTCCGCGGCGAGCGTCCGCTCGGACGGCGGCGTTCCCGCGCGTTCGCTGAAACGCGAGGCGGAAAGTAGCGTCGTCCACTCCATTTTTTTCGTCATGATGCGCGCGAGTTTAAGCCGCCATGCGCGGGAACGCGAAAAAAAAGCGTCCCCGCACGCCCGATTATTCGGAGCGGATTTTTTCCAATCCGGAGATGACGGTTTCCGGACCGGAAAAGAGTTCGCCGAGGATCACCGGCTTGCGGTCTTTTTTCAGAAAAACGTTCACGGGAACGGCGGCGCGGTTGTATTTTCCGCCGAGTTCCTCGGTGATTTCGGGATTTTTGTTCGTCCAGTCCGCGCGCATCGGCACGACGCCCGCTTCCGCGAATTTTTTCCGCAGAACTTCATCGGAATAAACGCGCTTGTTGACCTGACACGTCGCGCACCAGCGCGCCGTGAAATCGACGTAAACGATGTTGCCGTCGGTGAGTGCTTTTTCCTGCGCTTCCCGCGACCACGGAATCCACGCATCTGTGTTCGGCTCGGCGACGAGTAATCCGACCGCATAAACGCACGTTCCCGCAAAAATCGCGAGCGCGGCGAGCGTTCCCGCGACGCGCGACGCGCGGGAACGCCACGCGACCGCCCATCGCCCATAAATCCAGCACGCGAGCGCAATCGCGGCGAACGACAGGAGCAAATCGCGTTGCACGAACGCGTCCTCGACCTGCCCCATCAGCACCCAGACGAAATACAGCGCTGGCGCGTAGAGCAGAAAAGCCATCGCCTGGCGGAACGTCTCCATCCACGCGCCGGGTTTCGGCAAAAATTTCAGAAGCGACGGCGCGCAGGAAAGCACGACGTAAGGCGCGGATAGACCGAGCGCGATGCTCGTGAAAAGCACGAGAGACTGTGCGGGCGGGAGCGTCAGCGCGCCGCCGAGCGCGGGAGCGAGAAACGGCGCGGCGCAGGGCGTCGCCACGACCACCGCGAGAACGCCGGAGAAAAACGAGCCGATGCAGCCGCTTTTTTCCTGAAGAGAACCGCCGACGCCCGCCGCACCGACGCCGACTTCAAAGACGCCCGACATCGCCAGACCGAAAACCAGCAGAAGCACCGCCATGCCGTAGACGAAGAGCGGCTCCTGCAACTGAAATCCCCAGCCGAGCTGTTCCCCGCTGCTGCGGAGCGCGATCAGCACTCCCGCGAGAATCCAGAAAGAAACCAGCACACCCGCGCCGAACGCGAAGCCGTGCCGCGCTATTTTTTTTCCGTCCGCTCCCGCCTTGCCGACGAAGTGCATGATTTTCAGCCCGAGCACGGGGAAAACGCAGGGCATCAGATTCAGAACGAGCCCGCCGAAAAATGCGAGCGCGACGAGACCGAGATTTCCGAGCAGCGAAGCGGATTCTGCCGCAGCGTTCCCGCCGAGCACCGCCGCCCGACGCGCGGGAGCAATTTCATAGGCGCTCCCGTCGCCGAGAACTAGAACGCCGTTCGCGCGGATTTCGTCCTTGTCCGAAGCCGATTCTTTCAGCGGCAGGTCGAAGCGCAGGAGCGTGCCGTCTCCGGACGCGGAAATTTCCGGCTTCACGGCGGCGTCGGACGCGGAAAATTTTTCGCTTTCCGGGAAAAAACGCGGGAACGCGGAGCCGCGCCCGTCGTCCGCCGCGATGTTTTTTTTCAACGCGACCGACAGCGCGCAGCGTCCGCCGGCGACGCCGTATTCTGCGGAAAGAATTTCCGGCGAAGCGACGCGCGGGAACGCCTTTTCCGCGTCGGCGAAAATTTCCGCGTTCGCGGGAACGGCGGCTTCGGCGGCGGGAACGATTTTGACGCCGACGGAAAATTTCGCGTCCATTGGGCGACAGCCGTTGTCGTCGCAGGCGAGAAACGACGCCGTTCCCGCGAAAATTGCCGCGCCGGCGGGGGCGTCGGCCGCGACGCGCACGGGAATTTTCACATAGCCTGAGCCCTCGTAAACGTAGTTCGCGAGTCCCATCAGATTCGCGTATTGCGGCGCGCTCCAGATCCATTTTCCGAAGCTCGCGGCGGCGGGAACGCGCGTCCAGTCGACGGAGAGCGGCAGTCCCGCCTCGCCCGGATTTTTCCAATAGACGTGCCAGCCCGGGCGCGTCGAAATTTTCGCTAGGAGAAAAAACTCTCCGCCCGCGGGAACGCGCGCCGCGCTCGGAAAGACTTCGAACGCCGCTTCGGACGGCACTTTTGCGTCGGGTTCCGCGAAAAGAGAAAACGCGTCGTCCGCGGCGGCGGGAACGCCTGAAGAATCCGCGTTCTGCGCAAAAGCGGGCGTTCCCGCGCAGAAAGCGCAGAAAGCGAAAAATGCGGCGAAAAAATTCTTCATGCGGGGAAAATGAAAAACGGGCAATGCGGCGGCGCGAATGACCGTTCCCGCGCGGAGGCGACGCGAAAGCCGCAAGATTTTCGCGCGGGAACGCGGGGGAGCGTCAGCCCTGTTTTTTCTCCGCCGCGTTTTTCTCGGCTTCGAATTTCGCGCGTTCTTCCGCCTCGATGCGTTCCCGAATTTTTTTGCGCTCTTCGTCCTCGATGAGCTTGCGGCGGATTTCCGCGCGGTCTTCGTCCTCGATCGCGGATTTTAAGTCGTCTTCAAGCTCTTCGCTGGCTTTTTTGAACTCGCGGCGCGCCTTGCCGAGACCGCGCGCGAGTTCCGGCAATTTTTTTCCGCCGAAAATCAGCAGAATCAAAACGAGAACGATGATGACCGTTGTCGGCGTCAGTGCCGCAAGAATCTG
>CAZWIK010000006.1:60571-62523 GCA_964633895.1 uncultured Enterobacteriaceae bacterium
GCGTCGGACGGCGAATCTGCCCGCGTGAACTGGTCGAAGCTGGGACCGGAGACGTCTTGATCCGCCTCGAAGAATCCGTGAAGCTGGCGCAGGCGCGTCGGGTGGCGCATTTTGCGTAGTGCTTTCGCCTCGATTTGGCGAATGCGTTCCCGCGTCACGTTGAAGATTTTTCCGACTTCTTCGAGCGTGCGGGAATAGCCGTCCTTCAAGCCGAAGCGGTAGGTCAGCACTTCGCGTTCGCGGTCGGTAAGCGATTTCAGAACGTCGATGATTTTTTCGCGCAGGAGCGCGGTTGCGGCGATGTCGTAGGGATTTTCCGCCGCCTTGTCCTCGATGAAATCGCCGAAGCTCGTGTCGTCGCCGTCGCCGACGGGACTTTGCAGGGAAATCGGCTGCTGCGACATTTTCATGATCTGCTGGACGCGTTCCGCAGGCATTTGCATTTCGTTGGCGACTTCTTCCGGCGTCGGCTCGTGTCCGAGTTCCTGGAAAAGCTGCTTCTGCACCTGCATCACTTTATTGAGCGTTTCGATCATGTGCACGGGAATGCGGATCGTCCGCGCCTGATCGGCGATCGAGCGCGTGATCGCCTGGCGGATCCACCACGTGGCGTAAGTCGAAAATTTGTAGCCGCGGCGATATTCGAATTTTTCGACCGCCTTCATCAGCCCCATGTTTCCTTCCTGAATCAGGTCGAGGAACGACAAGCCGCGGTTTGTGTATTTCTTCGCGATGGAAATGACGAGGCGGAGATTCGCCTCGACCATGTTCGTCTTCGCCTTGTTCGCGGCGGAAAGGCACTTGCGGACTTCGCCGTAGACGTCGAGCAGGTCGGCGGCGCTGATCCGGTATTTCTTTTCCAGCGCGGCAAGTTCCGCGGAAATTTTCTTCGGATCTAATTTCCGCGCGCGGCGATCCTTGTGCTCGATCATTTCAAGCTGCCAGACGCACTCGCGGAATTTGTCGAGAACGGGCTTGAACGAACGCAACCATTCCTCCAGAACCTTCATCTTGAAGCAAAACTTGCGCAGCAGCGGGCGGATGTCCTTTTGCAGTTTGATGAAGCGCGCGTAGCCCTTGCGCCGGATTTCTTCGTTCGAGCCGCCGACGTGTTCCTGCCACGCCTTGTCCAGCTTTGAGGAAATCGCTTCGACGGCGGCGATCGCCTTCGGGAGCATTCGGAAATACCAGTCGCGGGATTCGACTTTTTTGTCGAGCACGACGCGGTCGAAACGCTCCGTTTTTTCGTTGAGTCGCCGCGCCGTGTCGAGTTGCACGGGAAGCGTGAGCCAAATCGAGCAGAGCGCGTCCTGCGCGCGCGATTCGGCTTCCTCGATGCTGCGGGAAATCTGGATTTCCTGGTCGCGGGAAAGCAGCGGCACTTGTCCCATCTGGCGCAGATACATGCGCACGGGATCGTCCAGAATGTCCACCTGCGCGAGGCGCAACGCGTCTTCTTCCTCGGCGGTGAGGCGAAGTTTGTAGGCTTCGACCTCGTCGTTGTCGAGAATCTTGATGTCGAGATTGTCGAGAATGTTGATGATGCTGTCGAACGCCTCGTGCGAAGAGCCGGTCGCAGGAATGATGCGGTTGATGTCCTCGATCGTGACGAAGCCCTGCTGCTTGGAGAGCAGATCGAGCTCGCGCACGCGCTCGTTCATTTCCACCTGATTCGTCGGCGCAGGCGTTCCCGCGGAAGCGTTTTCCGCGAACTGCATTTTCTGGGAAAGTTCGCGGATTTTCTGCGGATCCGAGGCTTTTCGGCGGCGTTCCCGCTCCGCGTGAGTCAGCACGTCCGAGCGGTCCGGCGCATATTTGACCGCGTGATGGTTCACGGCTTCTTTTTTTTCGGATTTCTTTTCCGCGGCGGGTGCTTTCGGCTTCAAAGTTTTTTTCGCGTCCTTCGCAACCGGTGCGGGCGGAGCGGATTTCTTCGTCGAAGACGGTTTCTT
>CAZWIK010000006.1:62623-67265 GCA_964633895.1 uncultured Enterobacteriaceae bacterium
TTTGGGACGACAGATTTTTTTACGGGAGCGACGCTCTTCGCTTTTTTCGCCGCGACGGGTTTCGCGGGTTTCTTCGCCTTGGATTTTTTCTTATCTGCCATAACTGGAATTCGTGAAAATGGTATTTTACTTCGTTAAGTGAATACGCGGCGGCGTTTTTAAAATCCGTCTCAATTCTATGCGGCGCTTCTGTAAAGCGAGCTGCTCGTCCGAACCGTCGGGAAGTTCTGCCATGCGCCGATCCAGCGCGCGGCGTTCCCGCTCGCAGGCTTTCGCGCAGAGCCGCGCGAGGCATTCGTTCGCCGAGCTTTCGACGGAATCGTCTTTTGTTCCGAAATCGAAGCGGTTGTGGATTTTCGCGACGTAATCCCGCTCTTCGTCGGTTTCGAGCAAGGCATGAATCGCTCCCGCGCCGCGCCATTCGCCTTCGATGACTTCCGCGAAAATTCTGTTGAGAATGCGTCCGGCGCAAGTCTCCGGATCGAGCCATTCCGGCGGGATAATATTTGCAAACAAAGGCGCGACGTCATCGTTGTTAAGCGTGAGAATTAAGACATCCTCTTCCGCCGTTGTCAAGGGGGAGTTCCCCGCCTCGGGAACGCCGCCCGCCGCGGATTTCACGCCGACGAAACCGACGCGGGAACGCTCTTCCGCTTTCCGCGCCGCGAGAAAACGCGCGAAATCCCGTTCCAGCGCCAAACGGTTCGCGCCCGCCGCCCGCGCCAGCGCGACGAGTCCGTCCGCGCGGAAAACCTCCGAGGAAGACGCCTCGATGATCGAAAAAACCTCGTCCAGCGCGCGCTGCCGCTGTGCTGGAGAAAATTTCACACCCGCCGGAAAAAACTTTTCCGCGACGAAACGCATCGCGGGAACACCGCTTTTTAGAATCGCGGGAACGCCGCCCGCGCCGTTCCGTGCGAGAAATTCGTCCGGATCTTTTCCGCCGGGAACGCTCAAAAAACGCAGGTCAAGTCCGGCTTTGAACGCGAGCGGCACGAGCCGGAGCGCCGCTTTCTGCCCGGCGGCGTCCGCGTCGAGAAGGCAGTCGAGCCGATCGCCGTAGCGGTGCAGGAGCTGCATTTGTTCTTCCGTGATTCCCGTGCCTTGTCCGGCGACGGCGGCGCGGATGCCGCAGGTCCAGCAACGGATCGCGTCGAGTTGCCCTTCGACGAGCACGAACGGAACGCCGCGCGTTCCCGTCGCGTCGCCGCCTGCGCCGCGCCTTCCGGAAAAAACGTCTTTCGCCTTGTCGATGTTGAACAGCGTCTGCCCTTTGTGAAAAATTTCCGTTTCGGACGAGTTGATGTATTTCGCCTCGTTCATGCCGCGTCCGTCGTCCGGCGTGATTCCCGGAATTTTCCGTGCCGTGAACGCGACGACGCGCCGCTGGATGTCCGCGATCGGGATAATCAGCCTCGATTCGAAGCGGGAACGCCACTGCACGGGATCGGGAAAACGCTCCGTGCCGATGAAAATTCCGGACGCCGCGAGCGCGCGCGGAGAAAATTTTTTCCGAACCAGCGCTTCCGCGAAGGCGCGCGAACCGTTCGGCGGCAGGAAGCCGATCCGGAATTCCGCCGCCGTTTCCGCATCGAAGCGGCGTTCCCGCGTCCAATAATCCCGAACTTTTTCTCCCGTCGGGGATTTTTCCGAAAATTTTTCCGAAAAATACGCCGCGGAAAATTCGTGAATGTCGAAGAGTTCGCCGCGCAGGGAGCGTTCCGCGTTCCCGCCGCCTTTTTCGTATTCGACGGCGATGCCGAAACGCTTCGCGACGCGCTCGACCGACTCCGCGAACGTGAGGTTTTCCCGCGCCATCAGGAATTTGAAAATGTCGCCGCCCTGTCCCGTGCTGAAGCAGTAGTAAAAACCTTTGTCGGGATCGACGTAGAACGACGGCGTTTTCTCGCTCGCGAATGGGCTCAGCCCTTTCCACTTCGAGCCCGCGCGGCGCAGATTCGTGTAATCCCCGATGAACGCGACGATGTCGGCGCGGGAACGAATCTCCTCGATGGAACTTTTTGAAATCAGCGGCACGGCGGAAAACGGAAAGCGCGGATTTTGCCGCAATTCCCCGCGTTCCCGCGAGAAAAAAAATCCCGCCGGAGAAGCGCGTTCCCGAAAATCATCCTTTAATCCGCCGCTGCGAACCGTTAATCTTTGCGGCGATTATGAAAGCTTACATTTTGATGGGATCCGAATCCGACATGCCGCACGCGGAAAAAATCGCGGCAGGACTGAAGACCGAAGGCGTGGAATTTGAATATTTCGTGCGCAGCGCGCACAAAGATCCCGTCGGCGTCTTCGATTTCGTGAAGTCGCACGACGGCGAAAGCAAAGTCCTCTTCATCACGATCGCGGGGCGTTCCAACGCGCTGTCCGGCGTCGTCGCCGCGAACTCGAAAAAGCCGGTGCTCGCCTGCCCGCCGTTCAAGGACAAGCTCGATTTTCTCGTGAATATCAATTCGACGTTGCAGATGCCGTCGAGGACGCCGGTGCTCACCGTGCTCGATCCCGCGAACTGCGCTCTCGCCGCCGCGCGGATTTTGAACGCGTAAATGTCCGAAGTTTGCGCATTGACGCGTTCCCGCGCCGAGCGGGAACTGGAAATCGCGGGAACGCTGAACCCGGGACGCTGGGTCGCGCATTCGCGCTTCTGCGCTCTCGCCTGCGAAAAAATCGCCGAGAAAATTCCGCATCTCGACGCGGAAACCGCCGGCATTCTCGGTCTGATGCACGACATCGGGCGGCGCGAAGGCGTTTTTCAGGAAAAACATCTGCTCGACGGATTCCGCTACTGTTCCCGCTTCGGCTGGACACAGGCGGCGAAAATCTGCATCACGCACGCGTTCATGATTCCCGACGTCGCGGCGGGCGTCGGCAAGCTCGACGTTCCCGCCGAAGACATCTCGTTCCTCAAAAAATTTCTCGAAACCGTCGAATATGACGATTACGACCGCCTCGTCCAGCTTTGCGACGGGCTCGCGCTACCGACGGGATTCTGCTTCCTGGAAACGCGCATCGTCGACGTCGCGCTACGCTACGGCGTTCCCGCGTGTTCGCTCCGGCGCTGGAAAAAACTTTTCGAAATCAAAGCGGATTTCGAAAAAATCATCGGCGCGCCGATATACGAACTTCTACCGGGCGAAAAGCTCCCGCTCTAAGCGCGGCGGGAACGCGGAAAGCGTCGGTTTTTCACTTCCGGACGCGCGATTTTTTTTCGCTCAAAAAAAAAGCCGCTCCCGCGAAAAATGCGGACGGCGGCTTTTTTTCCTCCGGCGTTCCCGCGCGGGAACGCGGGAAGCGAAACCTCACTCTTTTTCGACCGACGCGGCGACGACGACGTCGAGTGCCTTGTTGAACAGAATGTTGCGCTGAAGTTCCATCAGGCGCGTCTGGTCTTTCGTCAGTTCCTTGACGAATTTCTCGACGGGCTGACCGCTCATGTAAGCCTCCTGAGAAATGCGCTTGTTGATGTCGTCGCGCTCGACCTTCACGCCTTCTTTTTCGGCGATGGCGTTGAGAATGATCTGCGTTTTGACGCGCGTTTTCGCGGCTTCCTTCGTGCTTTCCTTCAGCTCGTCGCGCTGCGCCTCGATCTGCTCGACCTTCACGCCCTGACGCAGCTGCATATTCGCGAACTCGACGAAAATGTTGTAGCTTTCGCGTTCGATCGCGCTTTCCGGCAGTTCGAAATCGACTTTTTCATTGAGCTTGCCGATCAGTTCTTCGCGCTTTTTCGACGTCGCGGTGTTTTTCTTGCGCGTTTCCAGCCCTTCGCGAACCTGTTTGTTGAGTTCGTCGAGGTCTTTGACGTGCACCGATTTGAAGAATTCCTCGTTCAGTTCCGGCAGGACGCGTTCCCGCACTTCCGCGATTTCGACGGAGTAAACGGCGGATTTCCCGCGCAGACCTTCGGCGGAAAAGTCAGACGGGAACGTCACGGAAATTTCCTTTTTGTCTCCCGCTTTCATGCCGACGAGCGCATCGACGATTTCCTTGACCGTCGCGCCGAACGTTTCGTCCGCGCCAGCTTCTTCCCACGTTCCCGTCTGCTTGCCGTAGACGGCGGCGGCGGGAACGGCTTCGGCGAGCGGCTTGCCGTCGAGCGTCGCTTCGTAGGAAAGCTTCACGAAATCGCCCTTTTCCGCCGCTTTTTCGACCTTGTTGAATTCCGCGTGCTGCGATCGGAGATTCTTTATCATTTCGGCGACTTCTTCGTCCGAAACGGAAAGATCGCTCTTGGAGACTTCGAGACCTTTGTATTCCGGAATTTCGAACGCGGGAACGACGTCGATTTCAAAGCGGATTTCCGACGGCTGACCGTCGGCGAGTTCCGGCTCTTTCACGTCCACGAGCGAGTAGACTTTGAGATTTTCGGCGTCGCGGACGCTCTTGTAAGCCTCCTGCGTAACGCGCTGGACAAGCTCTTTCTTCAAATCTTTCCCGTATTTCTGCCGGATCACGCTCACGGGAGCTTTTCCCGGACGGAACCCGGCGATGCGGGCGTGCGCGGCGTATTCGCCGAAAAGTTTTTTCTGCTGTTCTTCGATGACGGCGGCGGGAACGGTTACCGTCGCCGCCTTGCGCGTCGCGCTGATGTCTTCGATTTTGATGTCCATTTGAATTTTTTGAAAAAAAA
>CAZWIK010000007.1:0-64341 GCA_964633895.1 uncultured Enterobacteriaceae bacterium
GCGACGAATTTATTATCGACAGGAACGACTTTCAGGTAAAGCGGGCTTGCCCACCGGGAAATTTTTCGTAAATTTCTGCCTTCACCGCGTCCAGATACAGGAACGACTTTCAGGTAAAGCGGGCTTGCCCACCTGTTGTAGTTGTCGGTTTTTTCACCTGAGTCCAGTCGAAGTCGAAACGAAAATGAAAAACTTTCTTGGTGTTTGGAGTATCGCTGTGAAAGCGGAAGCCCAAGTGCCGGGCGAAAGACTTTATCTGTCTGTTTTCCCGGGTCGATTAAATCGTGTTCGATTTTTCCCCATTTTAAAGGGGTGGAGCCATTACACGCCTTGCCGCAGCGAAATGATTTTAGGAATTCCGAGGCGCATTCTACCGCTTTTTCTGAAGAGTTTTTCATATCCCCGATAGACAATACGACGGCATTTTTCAGACCGGAGCCGCCCAAGTAAGCTTTAAGTTCGTCAAGCGTCCGCGGAATATCCGTCCACTCGTCCCCATTGCAGAGAACCTTTTTCGGGTAAATCGGGCCGAAAGTTCTTCTGGAACGCGAGCCGAGCGAGCCAAGATAAAGAAAGGCTTTGAGGGCGGCTTCGAAATCCGGGCTGTCGGATTTATCAATGATTTGAATTCTCGCGGTTTGATTGGCGGGGAAATAGGCTTTGGGGTCGTTGCGGGTCCAGAGTCCGAGGAAGTAGTTGAAATTTTTTGGAGCGATTTCTTGCGGTGTCCCTTGCGCGCATTCCTTCGGAGACTCTGTTACTCGGACGATAATTTTGCTTGCCTGCTCCTTGCCTTTTCCGGTGCCGATTCCACCGAAAATATCTTTTTCCCGCTCTTTCGTTCCGCCGAGAACGCGAAACCAATGCCGCAACATTCCGCGAATGGACGGGGCGCGGAATTCGGCGTTGTCCTCCTCGCCGCCTCGGGAAATACACGGCGTCACTAAATCCAGTTCGATGTCATATTTTTTCATGGGCGTCGTTTCTTTTTTTTGTCATTTTCCATACCGTTCTCGCGCCTCTTCTTCGCCGAAAATAGCAATGATGTTGGCGTAAGCGAGACCTTTGCCCTTTTTGTAAAGGTCTTTGATTTTGTTATTTTGTCCGGGTTTGAAATTATCGGCGGCTGATTTGAACGTGGCTTTTTCCGCATCGGAAAGTTCTTTTTTCAGAAAATCCCCGATTTCGGAATTTTTCATTTCACAAATTTTCGAGACCTCGGGACCGGCGTCTAAGATGTCTAGCTTCTTATCGAGCGTTTTGTTTTCTTCAAACCATCCGTAGCCCGCGGCAGTTTTTGCGCCGATGCCGTTAGTCGTGAGCGCGTCTTTGAGACTTTTTTCGGCGAAGTCCAAATCAGCGTCGGTTTTGAGAGGCACAATGCAGAAGCAGAATCCGACTCCGGCGTCGACGGCGGGAAAAGGCTGCGGATTCGGATCTTCGAAATCCCACGCGTGATCAAGGGTGGTAGTATAGTATTTCGGATGGTGGCAAGTGCAGACGTCTACTCTCAGCATTGCGGCGCGGTCGCCGAACGGCGTCGCAGCGAGAAACGCGACTGTTCCCGCGCTGCATTTCGGTGCCGTCTCCGTGCCGTATTTTTCCGGAGAGACTTCTTTTTTGAGGAACGCATCCAAGTCTTTATCACCGGTCGGGAATCCGAATGTCGCCGCGATTTTTTCGGCGATTTCCTTCTTGGCGGGATCGTCCGTTTTCATTTTCATCTTCTCATTCCAGCTTTCCCATGCGGCGTGGCGGGCGACTCCTTTGACTGCCGCGCCGGGAATGTAGGGATAGTTGAAATGCGGGTGCAGACAAAGCCCGCAGTTTTCAAGCACGCCTCCGGAGTGGTTTACGATGAGCCTTCCGCTGAGCTTCATCACGAATGTTTTAGCTCCTTTCGGTCGTAAAATGAAATCGTCGTGCCGATTGTTCGTGTGCGCGTTGTCGTTGTAATAGTTTACAAAATCTTTAATGAGTTTTGATTTTTCATTGCCCTCTTTGGCGGGAACGCTCATGAATTTCGAATAGCGCAGAGACGGCGATTCGCATTCCCGCAGACCGCCCATTGCCTGAGTGACATTTTCGTTGATGCAGGTCATGATCTTTCGCTTTTTTAGGCAAACCGCCGCAGATAGTTAAGATACGCCATCGTTTCCGCCGTGATGAGTCGAATCCGGTCTGAATTCTCTTTGACGAGATGTTCGATGAATTCGTCGAGCTTCATCTCTCGATCATCAAGGTAGGCGATTTGGGGATCGGCAAGATGCCAGATGATTGCCTCGAAAACGTTCTTGTAGCCTTCGCCGGTCTCTTTGGCGAAAGCTGCCGCGGCAATGATGCCGTTGTCGAGAATCATTGCGGGAACCTTTTTGGCGACGGATTCCCCGCCGCCTGCTCCGGTTCCGATTTTCATGTTCAGCGCGTTTTTCGCGCGGATTTGTTCAAGGTTTTTCATTGTTGGTTCCTGTTTGCATTTAGCGGAAATTGACGGAGCAGAAGCCGAGTCCGATGGTGGCGTCTCCGCCGACCTGAATGATGCTCTCGCTTTGCTTGATTTTTTCCTCGAGGGCGTTCAAATCGTCCGTTGCCGTTTTTTTTGCAGAGCCGACCAGTGCATAAAAAAGCGTTTCCGAGGGAATCTGCTCCTGGTTGAAGAGTGCGCCTCCGGCAACCGTTCCCGTTTTATCGTCGATGCGGATGCGGGTGACGATTTCGCATGCGTTTTCGACGAAGTAGGAGAAAATTTCGTCGCTGACGATGACCAAGCGTTCCTGAGGATTCCAGACCGTGTCGTCGGGAACAAGTGTTTTCAGTGCTTCGGCGAGCTGTTTCGGAATTTCTCCCGCGCGTTCGAATTTGTATTCTTCAAGAACGACGCTGTTGTTTTTAAAAACGACTTCCGTTCCCGCGAGGCATTTTTCTTCCGTGATTTTATCGAATTCGGCGTCGAGCTCGAATGAAGCGCCGGCGTCGCGCTTGAATTTTTTGAGCGCGTGCGGACAGGTAATCCACGCGAATGCGCCTTTGGCGGAGCGCAGCGGAAAGGCGAGCACGCGCGCTTCTCCGATGAGGAGCGAGCCGGAGAAGGCGTTCGCATCATCGTCGCTTCCGAAGAGTCGCTGCAATGCCGAATCTTTTTTTCGTTTTTTCCCGTCGAGATTTTCGTCGTCGTTCCAGAGATCGGCGAGCACTCCTTTGAGCGACGATCCAGGGATGATCGGCGTCTTGGTGTGGCGTTCCCGCATGACGGGCGAATCGACGACGCCGACGGAATTTCCGGCTCCGACGTGAAGCGGCGTGCGTGTGAAGAGGGTGATGAGTTTGGTGTGCATAATATTTTTCGTTAACTGTTTTTTAGAAGGTGAAATGAATTTTAAAAACTGTCGTTGCCGACCTGCCATTCGGAACAGACGCCGAGACCGTAGCCGGCTTCACCGAGCAAATCGGATTTGACCTTGCCGTGGAGCGCGGAGCAGAGCGCCGCCGCATCTTCTTCGGATGAGCATTCGAAATAATAAACGCTTCCGGCGGGAACGAGCAGTCTCGTCGGTTTGGGCGCGCCGCCGCCGTCCGAGCAGGAATCTTTGCAGTTTCGCGCTGCATTGATTTTCCATCCGGATACAGGAACGGCTTTCGGAATGCGTGCGGCGACGAGTTTTGCGGAAATGGGTTGCGCATTGCGGTGCGCTCGCGCCCGCCACGCTTCGCGGGATTCGCCGGTTTCGCGCGGCGGGATTTGTCGGAGGAGACGGACATCGCCTAATGTCGCGTCGACGAAGGTCGGTCGCCATCCCGCGTTGAAGAGCGCAGGAGAGAGCAAAGTCCATTTGACGCGCGTCCCTGCAATTTTCGGCGAGGCGGGCAGCGGCAAATCGCCGTCTGCGCTTTCGATGCGGACCATGCCGCGTTGTCCTCCGAAGATCAACGCAGGTTTTGATTTTTCCTTTTCGAGAAATTTTTCCCAAAGGTCGGTTTCTCCGCAGGCACTTACGGAAATCGCGCTCAGAATCGCGAGCATGGAAACATCCGGCAACAGGCGCAGATATTCCGTCGAGTAAAATTTGCCGTCTTCTGCCGTTCCCGTGGAAGGGGCGATGCCGATGCCCGGTCGGGCTTCGGTCTGGAACATCGCGTCGTCGCCGAGCAGTTCGGCAGGTTCTCTGCCATTGTCTGCGAGACTGATTTTTTCGATGTTTCCGCGGAGATACTCTTTCAACGCATCGGCGGAAATCCAGCGTCCGAGCGTTTTCTTGGTGGGCGTGAGATTTTTCCAGAGCACATGCGTCAACGGACGGGGAAGATTGCCGTCGCAGTCGGCGGGAACGGGCGTTGGGAGCAGTTGGGCGACTTCCGTCGTGTCGTCCCGCTCGTTCAAGACAAGGTCGGCGGGAATCGGGAAATAGAGTTTGCCGTTTTTTTGCGGGAACGGTCCGAGCGTTTTTGTGCCGCCGAAAACCGCTTTGGTCCGGGCAAGTTCAAAATTGTCCCGCATCAGCGTGTTCTTTCTGCGCGGGTGTTGATGCGTTTTGGCGAACGAGCAGATTTCCGCGTCGGAAAAACTGCGGTGAAAAGCAGAGAGCACGGCGGCGCGCCACATGTGCGGGAACGGCCATTGCGCGCCGTTCCCGTCGGCTGCGCCGCCGAGCGGTTTGCCGTCTCGGAAATAGAGCACGTCGCGGGGAAAAAGAGTGATTTTGTGTGGCATGATGAGTTTTCTGTATTTTGAGCGAGCGGGGCGGTCAGCGGTTGCGGTAAATGAATGCTGTCGTCAGGAAAAGTTTTACGAAATCTCCGAGACAACGTTGCGGAGCTTTGAGCGAATCGATGTAGTTTTTGCAGAGCACCTGCAATTCCGTCCGCGTTTCTTCTTCTTCGCGCAGAAGTTGTCGGTCGAGCACTGCTTTGATTTCCTTCTCGAGAATCTGTGAAATGTCGTCGATGGCGACGGTCAGTCGTCCTTTATCCAAAGCGTAAGGTGCAATCCTTTCGGAGAGCGCGTAGGGAAACCGCGCGGAAATGCATCCGGAGTGTTGGCACTCGCAATATATTTTGAAAAGCCGCCGCTCCGGAGACGGAGATTCCGGATTGTCGGCACTGCTCCATTTCCCGCCCCAATGGATGATTTCGCCTCCGCGTTTCAAAAGCGAAAACGCGAACGCCGAGCGCGAGTATTCGTTTTTCGCGCGCGATTCGGCTTTCTGTGCTTCTTTAATCATACGTTGGAGCGGATATTCTTTGTGCGCGATTGCGATTCCGCAGGAGACATCCGCCGGAGAACCGGAGCGATCCTTTCCGATGCATTTTTTGAACTCGTCGCGCAATTCACAGACGCAATCAAAAACACGCTCTGCCGGAAGCATTGCCAGCACGTCGTCTCCACCGGCATAAACCAATTGTCCTTTGTATTTGCGGACAATCGACCTTGCCTCGCAGTTGGAGAACTTTGCCAGGCGTTTGGAAAACTCTTTATGGTGTGCCTGCAAATCAGATGTTTTCTCAAGCATACGGTCGCCGTTCATCCATTTGCCCATTTGGTCGCCGTCCATTGCGATGACGGCGACATACGGATTGTTTTCGTCCGAATTTTCCCTGGCGATATCGGGAACGGAGTTGTAGGAAACCTCTTTGTAAAAATCATTTTGGGATGACGTGAAATGTTTTTTTCTGAGAAATTCTTCATGCCAAAAGCGTTTTATGATGGAAATGGCACCGTATGGACCTTTGTCCCGTTCGTTTTCCGCCCAGAGATTTTCCTGAAATTTTTTGTCGCCGATGATTTCTTCTCGACCCGTGAGCGCGTCTTTCGGCGTACCTTCCGCGTCCGCATCCGCTGCTGTTTGATCGAACTCGCGCGTGTTTCGCCGTGCCGCAAGCAGCTTTTGACAGCGCGTGAATGCGGTTTTGTAGGTGAATTTGCCGCTCGGGGCTTCTGCCGGACACGTCTGCCACGTGATTTCGGGAAACTGCTCAATTTGCTTGTCCCAGCGTTCCTGCCAAGCGTCTTTCGCGCCTTTTTTTTCTTTCAGGAAAAGCCAGACGTCATCGGCAATTGATTTGAATTCGCTACGGAACGCGGCTTCCGCCGCCGCCGCGCATTTTTTGGCTACGTCTGCGGGAACGATGGCGAGAAAGCGGTTGGGCATTGCCGGATTAAGCAGCTCGGGGGCATTTTTCTCCGTTTCCTCCGTTCCTTTTCGGCAACACAGCTTATAAACGCCAAGTTCGCTCAATCGCGGGAACACGATGGTTTCGTCGACTGCGTTCCTCCGATCGCTCGAGACGAGCGCGGCCGCAGCTGCCGCCATCAGATAGGAAAGCATGTAAGAGCCGCTCCAAAAATCTCGCGTGGAACGTGCGGCGGCGATAAAAGTTTGAACCGGTCCCGCTTGAAAAATGACGAGACTTTTTTTGTCGGTTGATGGTTGATTCATAGGGTAAAAAATATTTGCGTGAAAGGGGCTGTTTTTGGGGTGGAAAAAAGTAATCCGTTCGAAGCTCGTGGTTGTCGATGTTTTTTGTGCAGACTCAATTTCGGAGCGGATTAGGTTGATGCCGTTCGTGAAGCACGGATGCAGTCGGAATTCTTTTTCGTCGCTCGCCATTTGCGGTAGGCGGTCAAGTCGTCGGATATGGAGGAGATGACTGCCATGATGACGAGCGCATCGTCGGAAAGACCGACAACGGGAAGCGGATCGGGAATAGCGTCGATCGGACTGGCGAGATATAAGAGCGCTGCAGCGGCTTTCGCGATCGTCGACCACGGGACTTTTCGATAGTCTCCGTTTATATAATCGCGGATCATTTGTAAGAGCGTTCCGATGATCTCAAAAACTTTGCCGAGTTTCTTGCCTTTTTCAATAATGGTCGTTTTTTGAGCGAGAACGTCGGCGACGTCTTTGTTGGCGGTGGTATTGACGAATTCGTTGCTGGTTTTTTCAGTCATGGTAATTAAGAAGAGAAGGAGTCGTTTATTTTTTTTGTTTTCGATTGTTTTTTCCCGGAGACATAGATAAGCCCCGCTATGGCGAGACCGCCGGCGATGATAAGCACTGGCGCGCCGGACGCGGCTATAGCTACGCTTGTCCCGATTTTAATTGCAATAAAGGGAGGATTCATTTTTCAGTTTTTAGCGTTTTGAAGCGAATTCGGAGTGCTTTCTCCTTTTGAATGCGGCAAGCCCTTTTCGTGGCGCGCCTTTGCGACGCCGTAGAGGGCAATTCCTGCCGCGATCCCGCCAGCAACGATGATTGCCGCAGGTCCGAGCGCGTGAACTGTTATTCCTCCGCAGGTGATTAAGATTCGTGATGCCATGTCAGTAGATTCCTTTCAAGAAGAAGTTGTTGTTGTCGGTTAAAATCAAGTTAAAGCGAAACGGATGTGAAAAAATATTTAAAAGAACGTTGTTAAAATTAGAAAGATGTGTGGAATAAGAGATCATGTTTAACCCCCCCCCCAAGGTAATGATATTTTTCTGCGTGTCAACAAAAAAATATAAACGTCCTCTCTTGCGGACTTCGCTTGTTCCCGAGCGGGAGACATTCTGCGCTCGTTCCGCCCCCCCCCCTTGGAGCTTTCTCTTTTGCGCGCGTTCCCGCGCGGGAACGATTTTTTTTACGGGAGCGCGGGAACGGTCAGAATTTCAGTTTGATGGAAATTCCGGCGGAATCGGTCGGCGCGTCGTCGGTTTCGCTTCGAGCGTCGAATGCGCGCGTCCGGCGGAAATCGAAATTCAATTCCGCCGAGGGCGAAAGCAGGTAGGAAAATCCGAAGCCGCCGCCGAAGCCGTAATTTTTCGCGTAGTCGGCTGACGTCTCCGTGGAAACGTTGCCGAGCGTCAGCGTGGAGACGCCGTAAAGTTTGATTCGCGAGGAAATTTCCAGCGGAATGCGCGCGTCGATCCAGATTCGGTCGTCGCGGCTGTTGTCCGCCGCCTTGTCGGAAAGATATTCGCGCCCGCCGCCGTATTGGTCGTATAAATCGCCGTTCCCGAAATAAAATCCAGATTCCGCGCGCGCTTCGGGCGTTGTCTGCGGCGGGAGTTCCGCCTCCGCGAAAACGCGACCGTCCGCGTCAAGCGCGAAAGAGGGCGTTCCCGTTGCTGCCGTCGCGGGTTGTTTGTCGTCGGGTTCATCGTCTGCCACGGGAATGGTCGTCGCCGCGCCAGCCGCAGAAAGTCGCCGTTCCCGCGCGGCGTCCGATTCCGTCGCGCGCGTTTCATGAAAATTTTTGCCGTGGAAAAAAAACGCGACGCCGAGCGTTCCCGCGAGGACGGCGGGAATCAGCGCGACGACGAACTTAGTTTTTTTCCGAAGCATTCCGAGAAAATACGCGTTTCCGCGAAAGATTTTTGTTCACGCGGAGACCGAGAATGAGCGCGATCGCCGCCAGCCCCGCGGCGAGTCCGATCCAGACGCCCGCGCCGTTCATTCCGAGCGGGAACGCGAGAATCAGCGCGGCGGGGCAGCCGATGAGCCAGTAGCTGACGAACGCCGCGCCGGCGATGATGCGCACGTCGCCCAAGCCGCGCAGCGTTCCCGCGGCAATCGTCTGGAATCCGTCGAAAAGCATATACGCGCAGGCGATCAGTAGAAACGTCGCGGACAGCGCCGAGGCTTCTTCGCCGAGATTGAAGAGCCGCGGGACGTCTTCGCGGAAATAGGTCCACGCGACGGCGTTTATTCCCATCAGCGCGAGCGTGAAGAGCGTCGCTCCCGCAAAAATCACGCGGATTCGCGGCGTATCCCCTTGCCCAAACGCTTCGCCGACGCGGATTGAAAGCGCCTGCGACACGCCGAGCGGAATCATGTAGACGAGCGACGAAAGCGTGATGACGACCTGATTCGCCGCGATGGACGCTTCGCTGATCCAGCCCATGAAGAACGGCGTGAGAATGAAAAGCCCAGCCTCGAAAAGAATGTGCAGCGCGCTCGGCACGCCGACGCGGAGATTCTCCCGAATTTCCCGCGCCGAAAATCCGCGACCGAAGCGGCAGTCGAGTTTTTTCTGAATCGAAATTCCCGCGACGGAAATCAGGCGCGAAAAAAGCGTTCCCGCCGCCGCGCCTTCCAGCCCCCAATTCGGGAAACCGAGCGAGCCAGACATCAGTGCCCAGTTCAGAAAAACGTTCGCGCCCAAGCCGACGAGCGTCCATTGCAACGAAAGCCATTGCCCGCCGGTCGCGTCGCGAAACGATTTCAGAACCTGAAACGCGGCGGCGGCGGGAACGGAAAGCGCGATGATGTAGGCGAAATTTTTCGCGTAATCGGCGACGCTCGCCGGCTGTCCGAGCATTTTCAGCCCGTCGGCGAAAATGAACGCGCACACGAGCGCGGCACCGATGACGGAAATGCCGACGCTGATGAGCAGCCCGTGGCGCAGGATTCCGGGAACGTCCTCGCGCCGTCCCGCACCGCGTGCCTGCGACGTCAGCACGGGAACGGCGACCGCCAGCCCGATGGCGAGTAGCAGCGGCGGCCAGTTCGCGTTGTTGCCGAGCGTCGCCGCGGCGAGCGCGTGTTCGCCCAGCATGTTCCCGATCATCACCGTGTCGATGACGCCGAAAAGCCCCTGCCCGAGCAGTCCGATCGTGATGGGAACGGAGAGGTGAAACGTGTAAATGAATTCTCTTCGGATTGCCGAAAACATAAGTTCGCGTCTTCCATAACATAAAGCGCGGCGGGAACGCAAGAACGCCGAGAAATCGCGGCGCGGAAGCGCGTCCGCGCTCCCGTGCGGCACGTCCGGAAGCGCGGCGACGTTTTCGCTCCGGATTCGATTTTTAATTGAAAACGCGGCGGGAATGGATTGCATTATGCGCAGGCGGAAAATCCATGGGCGAAGAATACAAATGTGATATTTGCGGCGCGCCGGCGAGCGTGCATCTGACGCAGATCGTGGACGGAAAAATCCACAAGGTTCACCTCTGCGAAAAATGCGCGGCGAAGAGCAAAGTCGCGGAGCTGCCGATTCTGAAATTTACGGAAATGCTCGCAAAGACGCTCGCGTCCGGCGGGAAAAAGTCGGAGGAGGAAGTCGCGGGAACGGAAGCCGTCGGGCGCGCCCCGACGAAGATTTGTCCGGTTTGCGGCATGACGGATGTCGTTTTCGAAAAAAAGCATTTGTTCGGCTGCCCGCATTGCTATGAAGTTTTTTCCGAGGAAATTTCCGCGATGCTGCCCAAAATTCAGCGCGGAAAAAATTATCGCGGGGACGCTTTCGTCAAAAAGAACGCGGGCGGGGAAACGCCGTCCGCCGCGAAAGACGCGGGAACGCTTCGCGCCGAGCTGAAATCCGCCGTCGAAAAGGAAGATTACGCGCTCGCCGCCCGCCTTCGCGACGAGCTGCGCGCGCTTGAAGCGGAAGGGAAAAAGAAGCCGCGCGTTCCCGCGGCGAAAAAACGTCCGTCCGCGAAGGGCACTCCCGCCGCCGCGCAGAGGAAAAAATCTTCCGGAGGACGCGCGGCATGAGCGATTCGTTCGACGAATTTCTCGCGGAAACTTCCGCTCCCGCGCGCGGCGGAAACGCGCGCGTTCCCGCGCATCCGTGCGCGCTCGGCGTGCGCGTCCGTCTGGCGAGAAATCTCGCGGGAACGCCGTTTCCGAACTGGGCGGGCGCGGCGCGGCGGAAACAGGTTTTCGAAAAAATTTCTTCGGCGGCGGCGCGCGTTCCCGCGTTGAAGGACGCGTTTGTCTTCGAGCGGGAACGGCTTTCTCCCGTGCGGCGGGATTTCTTCGTCGAGCGGCGCTGCATTTCGTCCGATCTCGCGGGCGAGGGGAGCGGCGTCATCATTTCGCGTTCCCGCGACGCCGCGTTGATGATCAACGAAGAAGATCACCTGCGGATGCAGTTTTTCGCCGCCGGCGACGATTTCGGCGCGGCGTGGACGAAAGCCCGCGCGACGGAAAACGCGCTCGCCGAACATCTCGATTTCGCGTTTTCCGAAAAATACGGTTTTCAGACCGCTTGCCCGACGAACGCGGGAACGGGGCTGCGAATTTCCGTCATGCTGCATCTTCCCGGATTCGTGATGGAAGGGCAGATGGAGAAAATTTTCCGCGCGCTGAGCGCCGTCGGTCTTACCGTGCGCGGCGCGCTCGGCGAAGGTTCGGAATCCAAGGGCTGCGTCTTTCAGATTTCCAACGAATACACGCTCGGCATCAGCGAAAACGAGACGCTCGCGCTGATGCGCCGCTGGACGAGCGACGTCGTCGAACAGGAACTCGCCGCGCGGCGGCGGATTTTTTCGCGGGAACGCTTTCGCATCGCCGACCGCATCGCGCGCGCCTACGGCAGTTTGCGCTACGCCGTCGCCATTTCCGCCGACGAATCGACGGAGTTGCTTTCGCTTTTGCGCATGGCGTGCGACGCCGGCGCGTTCCCGCCGAAAATGCGGGAATGCGCGGACGAACTTTTTCTCGAAACGGGGCGCGCCCACATCGCGTGCCGCGCGGCGTTCCGCGGCATCGTCTGCGACGAATCGCGCGAAAATCTCTTGCGCGCGAAGCTGTTTCGTGAGACGCTCTCCGCAATCCGTCCCCCCGTTTTCCCCGATTTTCTGAAATAAATCCGCATGAGCATTTCTCCGCAGAAAAAGACGCCTTGGCGCGTCGCCGGAAAGAGCGACGTCGGCGTTGTGCGGCGCACGAACGAAGATGCTTTTTTATGCGATGAAGCGCGCGGATTTTTCGCCGTCGCCGACGGCGTCGGAGGCTTGGATTTCGGCGAAAAAGCGAGCCGCGCCGCCGTGGAAAGCGCGGGAAAAATTTTCGGTGCGCTGGGCGTTCCCGCGACGGAGCGTCCTGATTTTTCCGCGATTTTCCGAAAAATCGACGAAGAAATCGGCGCGTTGGGCGAATCGCTCGTTCCCGGATTCGGCATCGCGACGACGCTCGACGTCGTCGTCGACGGCGGGAACGGCACGGTTCATTTCGCGCATCTCGGCGATTCCGGAATTTTTCTTTTTCGCGGGAACGAACTCGTTTTGCTTTCCGAAGAACACACGATGGCGACGGCAGAACGCGCGCGCGGGAACGAAAATTTTCCCGTCGCTTACGCGAACACGCTGACGCGCGCGCTCGGCGTCGGCATCTGCTGCGAGCCGCAGGTTTTTTCGCTCGCGCTCAAGCCCGGCGATAGAATTTTGGTCGCGACGGACGGCATCACGCGTGCGCTGCCTTTCCGGCGGATCGAAAAAATCGTCGGCGCTCCCGCGGGAACGCCGGAAAAAATCGCCGACGCGCTGATCGCCGCCGCGAACGATTGCGGAGGGAACGACAATTCGACCGCCGTTCTCGCGTTTTTCTGATTTTTTTTCGTCGCGCATCATGACGCTCACACTTCTCATCGACTACATCGGGACATTTGCGTTCGCGATTTCCGGAATCCGCCGTTCTTCGGCGAAGCATTTCGATTTGTTCGGCGCGTATATCGTTGGACTGGCGACCGCCTGCGGCGGCGGCACGTTGCGCGACATCATGCTTGGGCAGACGCCGTTTTGGATGTGTTCGAAAACGCCGTTCTGGATGGGCGGCTATTTTTATCTGCTCGTCGTGGTGTTCGCGCTCGTGCTCGTTTCTCTGCTCGGGCGGTGGCTGATGCGCATGAACGATTCGATTTTCATGTTCGACGCGATCGGGCTCGGCATGTTTACCGTGATTGGCATCGAAAAAACGCTGGACTGCGGCTTTCCGCTTTGGGTCGCGATCCTAATGGGAATGATTACGGGAGCGGGCGGCGGCGTTTTCCGTGACATTTTCATCAACGTCGAGCCGCTGATTTTCAGAAAGGACATTTACGCGCTCGCCTGCGTTTTCGGCGGGATCGTTTTCGCGGTCTGCATGGCGGCGGGGCTGGCGCGGGACTCGGCGGCGATTCAGATCATCACAGCGCTGAGCGTGATCGCGTTGCGCTGCGCCGCGATGAAATACCACGTCAGTCTGCCGACGTTGCGCCGCGACGTCGCCGAGCACGACGAAGCGGATTTGCCCGACGCGGAAGAGTTGAAAAAACTTCATCTTCACGACGAGAACGGCGACCTCTGATTCGCGGCGTTCCCGTGGGGCTGGCGCGACGGGAACGCCGCGGTTTGACGCTTTCAATTTATCCGTTCCCGCGCTAAACTCGGGCGCATGAAAAAAATCGGAATATTGAACGGCGTGAATCTCAATCGCCTCGGCGTGCGCGAACCCGAAATTTACGGGAAGACGACGCTCGACGATCTCGAGCGCAATCTGAAAGAGACGGCGGGGACGCTCGGCGTGGAAATAGACTGTTTCCAGAGCAATCACGAGGGCGCGCTCGTCGATAAAATCTGCGAATGGACGGATCGCGGGTTTTCCGGTCTGGTCTTCAATCCCGGCGCGTTCACGCACACGAGCGTCGCGCTGCGCGACTGCATTTCCGGTTGCGGCATTCCGACGATCGAGGTTCATATTTCCAACGTTTACACGCGCGAGGAATTTCGGCACAAGTCGCTGATCGCGCCGGTCTGCGTCGGGCAGATCGCCGGTCTCGGTTTGGCGGGCTACGATCTCGCGCTTTTCTGGCACGCGAACGTCAACGGCGCGCTGCTCGTCGCCAAATAATTTTTTTTCGGAAAAGGAAAAAATGCCCGCAGATTCGGAAAGCGCGCAGGAAAAAATCGTGAGCGTTCCCGCGGAATGCGGCGGAATGCGCGCGGACAAGGTGCTCGCGGAGCTTTTCCCCGAAACGAGCCGTTCCCGTTTGCAGAAAATCATCGACGCGGGCGACGCGACGCTCGACGGAAAAGCGCTCGCGCGGAAGACGCCCGTTCCCGCCGGCGCGGAAATCCGCGTGGTTTTCCCGGCGGAAGCCCCTTCCGCGCTCGTTCCCGCGGACATTCCGCTCGACGTCCTTTTCGAGGACGAGCACGTCATCGCCGTCAACAAGGCGGCGGGAATCGTGACGCATCCGGGCGCGGGAACGGGCGACGACACGCTCGTTCACGCGTTGCTTCACCGCACGGGCGGAAAACTCGCTCCCGCGGGCGGCGCGGCGCGCCCGGGCGTCGTTCACCGCTTGGACAAGGAGACTTCCGGCGTGATGATTTTCGCGAAGACGGACGCGGCTTATTACGCGCTGATCGAAAAATTTTCCGCGCGGGAACTCGACAAGCAGTATCTCGCGCTGGTCGACGGCGCGCCGGATCTGCTCGCGGGCGTCGTCCGCGAACCGATCGACCGCCACCCGACGAACCGCACGAAAATGTGCGTGTGCGAAAACGGCAAACTCGCGCGGACGGACTGGTTCGTCGAAGAGCGTTTCGGCGATCGCGCCGCGCTCGTGCGCTGCATTCTGCACACGGGGCGCACGCACCAGATCCGCGTGCATCTCGCGTTCATCGGACATCCGATTCTCGGCGATTCGACTTACGGAAAAATCCAGCATCGGCACGAAGGTTTTCCAATACCGCGCGTGATGCTTCACGCGGAGCGACTTCGCCTCGCACACCCGATTACGGGCGAGGAACTCGATTTGCGCGCGCCGCTTCCGCCGGATTTTCACAATCTCGCGGAATACCTGCGGGAACGCTTCGGCTCCCGCGTCATCTGCCGAAACTGAAAAACCGCGTCGGAGGCTGCGGGAACGCCCGCGTTTTCCGGCGCGTCAGATTTGTTTCGCGTTCCCGCGCGGGAACGCCTATTTTCTCCCGCCACGAATTTTTATTTTTTCAGGTTATGAGCGAAGAACAGAAAAAATCCGGGAACGCGCTTGCGGACATTTCGCACGATCTTTTTGCCGTGCGCATGGAAAAACTGAACCAGCTCCGCGCGGCGGGCGAAGATCCGTTTCGCGCCGAGTGGTCGCAGACACACACGTCGAAGGACTGCGCCGCGCTGATGCAGCCGGCGATCGACGCCGCGAAAGCCGCGGGAACGGACGTGCACGAGATTCCGTCGAGCGCGGAGGAAGTTTCTGTCGCCGGACGCGTCGTCGCCATCCGCGTTATGGGCAAGGCGAGCTTCATGAAAATTCTCGACCGCGACGGCGTGCAACAGATTTACCTCACGCGCGACATTCTCGGCGAAGACCGCTACAACAGGCATTTCAAAAAAATGATCGACGTTGGCGATTTCGTCGGCGTTCGCGGCGAGCTTTTCGTCACGAAGACGGGCGAAGTTACCGTCCGCTGCCGCGATTACGCGCTCGTCTCGAAAGCACTTCGCCCGCTTCCGGAAAAATGGCACGGGATCACGGACGAGGAGCAGGTTTCGCGCCAGCGTTATCTCGATTTGATCGCGAATCCGGAATCGAAAAAGAGGCTTCTTCAGCGTTCGCGGATCATCGCGGAAATCCGAAAATTTCTTTGGGGAAAAGATTTCGTCGAAGTCGAGACGCCCGCGCTTCATCCGATCGCCGGCGGCGCGGCGGCGCGTCCGTTCATCACGCATTTCAACGCGCTCGACTGCGAATTTTATCTGCGCATCGCGCTGGAACTTCACCTGAAGCGCTGCCTCATCGGCGGGATCGAGCGCGTTTTCGAAATCGGACGCGTTTTCCGCAACGAAGGCATGGATCGCCGCCACAATCCGGAATTTACGATGATGGAAATTTATCAGGCGTATTCCGATTATCAAGGCATGATGACGCTCATCCGCGAAATGATTCAGCACTTGTGCAGAACCGTCATCGGCTCGACGACGATCACGCGCTACGACGGGCAGGTCATCGAGCTGGGCGGCAAATGGCGCGTCGCCGATTACAAGGATCTCGTGCGGGAACGCACCGGACGCGCGGACTGGTTTGAGCTTTCCAAAGCGGAAAAAATCGCCGAATGCCGACGCATGGCGGACGAAATCCGCGCGAAAGCGAAGGCGGACGCCGAAGCCGCGGGAACGGAACTCAAAAACAAGGACCTGATGGTTCCCGATCCGCGCGAAGACTGGGAAGACTACGAAGTCACGAACGAAGTTTACAGCAAGCTCATCGAACCGAATCTGATTCAGCCGACTTTCGTCACGCACATCATGAAAGAGCTTTGTCCGCTTGCGAAAATCAACCGCGAGGATCCGAGCGTCATCGACGTCTTTGAGCTTTGCATCAACGGGCAGGAAATCGCTCCAGCGTATTCCGAGCAGAACGACCCGATCACGCAGCGGAAAATGTTCGAGTTGCAGGCGGGCGAGGAGCAGCAGAAAGTCGATCAGGATTTCCTGCTCGCGATGGAACACGGAATGCCGCCCGCCGGCGGCATGGGCGTCGGCGTTGATCGCCTCTGCATGTTGCTCACCGGCTGTGCGAACATTCGCGAGACGATTCTGTTCCCGACGCTCAAGCCCGACTTTGTGTCCGGTTCGCAGGCGGCGGCGAAGCCGGAGTGATTTCCGCGTTCCCGCAGAGCGTAAAAAAAATCTTGTTTGAAATCTGGCGTTTCCGCGCGGCGAAAACCGTTCCTGCGGGGACGCGGGAAAAACGGCGTGTGCGGGAACGGTCATTCGCCGAAAATTTCGGCGAGGCGTGCGACGATGCGTTCGGGCGCGGCGAGTTTTCCTTTCGCCGAAACGCCGCAGGCGAGAACGCCTTCTTCGGGGTCGACGAAGTATGCGCCGCGTTCCCGCAGAACGGCGAGATTCGCCTGCGTCGCGGGGTGTTCGAGCATGTTCACGTTCATCGCGGGCGCGATGACGACGGGAGCGCGCGTCGCCAGATAAACGCAGGAGAGCAGGTCGGGCGCGAGCCCGTGAGCGAAGCAGGCGAGCGCGTGCGCCGTCGCGGGAGCGACGAGAAGCGCGTCCGCCCATTCCGCGAACGAGATGTGTTCTGGCTTCCAGTCCGCGCCGAGTTCATGCCAGAGGCTCGTCGCTACGGGGCGTCGGGAAAGCGTTTGCAATGTGAGCGGCGCGATGAATTTCTGCGCTTCCCGCGTCATGAGCACTTGGACTTCCGCGCCTTTTTTGACGAGCAGAGAAGCGAGGTCGGCGGCTTTGAACGCGGCGATCGAGCCCGTGACGCCGAGAATGATTTTTTTTCCTTCGAGAACCGGCATGATGCGGGAAATTTTACGCGGGCGTTCCCGCGCTTGTAAAACGGAAAAACGCGCGCCGCGGGAACGCTTTCGCCTTTGTGTTCTTGATTTTCGCAGGGCGATGTGCTTCAATCGCTGGCGTTCGGAAAAATGTTCCGGACGCTCGATAAAACATAATAATTACACCAACTCCATCCATATCAATGAACGGACAAATCAATATCACCGGCATCAATCTCGAACTTACAGAAGCGATCAAAAATTACGTAAGGGAAAAGGCGGCGAAGCTTTTCGAGCATAATGACCGCATCATCCGCGCGAATTTCGATTTGGAATACATTCCGACGAAAGCGCCGGAGCAGTCGTTCGTCGCGAAGTCGACCATCGAAATCGCAGGACCAAACATCGTGCTCAGCGTGACGTCGGCGGATCTCTACAAATCCATCGATGAGCTGATCGACAAGCTGATCCGCCAGATCCGCCGCGCGCATCGGCTCGAAAAGGAAAAACGGAATCACCCGCAGGACATCGATATCGGCGACGACATTCCGAAAACGAAGTAAGATAAAAACACGTCGAACAAAAAAAAAGTCGGCGCGGCGGGAACGCGTCGGCTTTTTTTTTGTTCGGGGAAAAAACGCCGCGTGCGTTCCCGCGTCGCCGTTCTCGGTTTACAACCCGCGAAAAAAACTTTTTATTGTTCGGAAATGAGAACACCAACACCGTCTGTTTACATTCGCGGCATGGGCGTTTACATGCCGGAACGCCGTTTGACCAACGCGGATCTCGAGCGTCTTGTCGAAACGTCCGACGAATGGATTCGCACGCGCACGGGAATCGTCGAACGGCGAATCGCCGCGCCAGAAGAAGCCACTTCCGATCTCGCCGCGAAAGCCGCGGAAAAGGCGATCATCGACGCGGGAATTTCCAAAGAGGACATCGACCTCGTCATCGTCGCCACGGTAACGGCGGATCAGACGTTCCCGTCCACCGCCTGCCACGTTCAGGCGAAACTGGGACTGCGCACGGACATTCCCGCGTTCGACATGATCGCCGCGTGTTCCGGCTTCATTTACATGATGCAGGTGGCGAACCACATGCTCCGCGCGGGCGATTACAAAAACGTGCTCATCATCGCGGCGGAAAAGCTTTCCTCGATCGTAAACTGGGAAGACCGTAGCACGTGCGTGCTTTTCGGCGACGGCGCGGCGGCGTATGTTCTGACGAAGTGCAACGAGCCCTACGTCGGCATTCTCGGGAACATTCTCGGCGCGGACGGCTCGCAGGGCGAGCTACTCACGCTTCCCGCAGGCGGCAGCCTCAATCCGGCGAGCTACGAAACGGTGCGCAACAAAGAGCATTGCCTGCAGATGCAGGGCAATCAGGTTTTCAAAATCGCCGTGCGCACGATGTCGGACTGCTGCACGCGTCTGCTCGAAAAATGCAATATTACCGCGGATCAGATCAAGTGCGTGATTCCGCATCAGGCGAATCTGCGCATCATCGACGCGGTCGCGCGCCAGATCAAGGTTCCGCTGGAAAAATTCTGTATCAACATGGAAAAGACCGGCAACACGTCCGCCTGCTCGATTCCCATCTGCATGGAAGAATCTTACCGCGCGGGCAAATTCGGTCCCGGCGACCTTATTCTGCTTACGGCGTTCGGCGGCGGCTTCACTTGGGGCGCGACGCTGATCCGCTGGAAATGATCGCGGCTTGATCCCCGCGGGAACGCCCATGCCTTTCGGAAAAAAGTTTTTTCGGAAAAAACGGACGCCGGTTTCGGCGTTTCGCGTCGCGGGAGTGCTGTGTTCTGTCGGATTTTGTTTCGGTTGCGCGTCGCAGCCGGCGTTCCCGCTGGATTTCGCGCAGACCGTTCCCGCGGGAACGGAAACTTTGGACTCGCGGGAAGCGTTGCGCCGCGCGGTCGACGAAACCGTCGCCGCGTGCGCGGAAGCCGCTTCGCTTCCGAAAGACGTTTTCGCTTCGGAGAATCTCGGCGTTTACGCGGATTATCTCATCGACGGCGCGGTGGGAAAAGGGCTTTCCACGGATGAGGCGAAACTGCCGATTTCGGCGTTGTTGCTCGCGTTCGCGCACGAAAAAAGAGGTTCGCTTTCCCGTGCGCTGACCGCGTTTTCCGAAGTCGTCTACGCGTTCCCGGACACGAATTTCGCGGCGGAGGCGCTTTATCGGCAAGGCGAAATTTATTCGCGCCGCCGCCAGTTCGAAGCTGCGTTCGACTGTTTTTCCGCGCTTGAAGATTCGTATCCGGCGTCCCCGCGCGCGGGAGACGCCGTCGTGCAGGCATATCTCGTCACGGGAATGGTTCGCGCGGGTGTGCGTCCGCTGAAAGGCGGTTGGCTTCCGTGGCTGAAAGACCGCACTTCCGCGCTGAAATTTTACGATCGACTTTATGAAATGGCGCCGCACGAGGCGATTTCGCCGATGCTGCTTCACCGCAAGGGCGAGCTTGCGTTCGAGATTTCGAGCCACTGGTTCTCGTTCGACAAGACGCTTGACGCGATCGACGCGTTCGAGCGTCTGATCAGCGTTTATCCGGAATCCGAACTCGTTCCCGACGCGTATCTGAAACTTGCCCGCACGTATGAATCCGGCTCCGTCGGTCCCGACTGGGATCAGCTTTCCGCCCGCCGCGCCATCAATTACTACACGGATTTTTATTCGCTTTATCCGGAGCATCCGCAGGCGGAAGCCGCTTACGAAAAAACCGTGGAGCTGACGAATCTGCTTGCGGCGAACCGGCTGACCATCGGCGATTTTTATTATTCTCGGCACAACAATCTGCGCGCCGCGTTCACGTTTTACAACGAAGCCGTGACGATCGCGCCGGATTCTCCCGCGGCAGCCGCCGCGCGGGAACGCATCGAGCGCATTCGGCGCGGCGAACGCTCGGAGCGCAATTTCGTGGATTGGCTTTTCGGGCGCTATCGAAATTACGACGCGATGGATTATCTCGACGCGCCGTCGCTTCGTCCGCTCGACGAAATGGGCTTCCGCAGCGGGAACGGCGAACAGTCGGACGCGGATTCCGCCGCCGCGCGGCGGACGGACGCCGATCTACCCGGAAACATAAACGACAACTAATTTCCAGCCATGAATTTCTTTTCGAAATTTCGCAAAACGATATTCGCTTCCGCGCTTCTTCTTGCGGCGGGAACACTCGCGGGCTGCGGCTACAAGCTCGGCGGCTTGGGCGAAATGCCTTTTTCCACGATTGAAATCAGCCCGATCGTGAACGACGCGGATCTGCCGCAGGCGCAGGCGACGCTCGCGCGCGACATCGCGGACACGCTGAACCGCGAGCCGCGTCTGCACACGGTCGTCGAAGGCGGCGAGGCGGAACTGCGGATCGTCATCAAAGATTACAGCCGAAGCATCACGGCGAAAGCGGCGCGGGATTCCGTTCTCGCGAGCACGCAGAAGCTGACGCTGAAACTTTCCTGCTCGCTCGTGAACACGCGCACGGGAAAATTTTATTTTCGCGACCGCCCCGTTTCCGTTTCGACGGAAGTCTACACGGGAACGTCTCCCGGGCTCGGCGAGCCGCAATCGTTTCCCGTGCTTTCCCGCGAGGCGGCGAGAAAAGTCCGCGACATGATCGCGAGCGTCTGGTGAGCCTCGGCGTTCCCGCGCGGGAACGGACGGGCGAAAGGCTTTGCGTTCCCGCGGGGCGAACGATATTTTCTTTTTTCGGAAAAAAATGAAGATATCGCTGAAAAATTATCGCCACGTCGTCTGGGACTGGAACGGAACGCTTCTCGACGACCTCTGGCTGTGCATGGAATCGCTGGATCTGCTTCTGGCGCGCGCGGGAAAGCCGTCGATCGACGCGGAAACGTATCGGCGCATCTTCAATTTTCCAGTGATCGACGTTTATCGTTCGCTCGGCTTCGACACGTCGCGGAAATCATTCGAGGCGATGAGTCGCGATTTCATGGCGCATTACGAAGCGAAACGCCTTGAATGCACGTTGCAGAAAGGCGCGCGTCGGTTCATTCACGCCGTCTGCGCACTCGGAATCGCGCAGTCCGTGCTTTCCGCCTATCGGCATGACCGGCTGACTTCAATTATCGCCGAACACGATCTGGAAAAATATTTCGTTCATTTGAGCGGGAACGACGACATTTACGCGAACGACAAATCTTACCGCGCTCCCGGGCATTTGAAGCGGCTCGGCGTTCCCGCAGCCGAAGTGCTTTACGTCGGCGACACGCTTCACGACGTCGAAACCGCCCGCGCGATGGGCGTGCAGTGCGTGCTGATCGACCACGGCGCGAGCGCGCACCAGTCGCGGGAACGCTTGCTCGCGTCCGGCGTTCCCGTGATTTCCGACTACGCGGAACTGCTTTGACCGTTCCCGCGCCGCCGCAAATCCATTGAGAAATTCGCGTCCGCGTGATAAGCTCATACCCATGAATTTTGTTTTTATATCGCCGCAGTTTCCGCGGACGTATTGGAATTTCTGCGACAGGCTGAAAAAAAACGGCGCGAACGTGCTCGGCGTCGGGGACGCTCCGTATGACGCGCTCCCGCCGGAAACGCGCGCGTCGCTCACGGAATATTACCGCGTGAACAGCCTTGAAAACTACGACGAGGTCTTTCGCGCCATCGCGTTTTTTTCGTTCAAGTTCGGAAAAATCGACTGGATCGAATCGAACAACGAGCACTGGCTTGAACAGGACGCCCGCTTGCGCACGGATTTCAACGTGACGACGGGTGTCGGCATCGACGAGATCACCGGCTACAAAAGCAAATCCGCGATGAAGGCGTTTTACGCGCGCGGCGGCGTTCCGACGGCGCGTTATTGCCGCGTGACGAGCGTTCCCGCGGCGGAAGCGTTCACGCGGGAAGTCGGCTTTCCCGTCGTCGTCAAGCCAGACATCGGCGTCGGCGCGGCGGACACGTGGGCGCTGCACGACGCGCGGGAACTTCGCGCGTTTTTCGAAAAACTGCCGCCCATCCCGTATATCATGGAGGAATTCGTGCACGGGAACATTTTTTCTTACGACGCGATCACGGACGCGAACTGCAACATTCTGTTCGAGTCGATGACGGCGTGGCCGCCGTCGATCATGGACATCGTGAATCTCGATCTGGATCTCGCGTATTACGTGAGTCGGGACATTCCGGACGCGCTGAAAGTCCTCGGACGGAAAACGGTCTCGGCGTTCAACGTGCGCCGCCGTTTCGTGCATCTGGAATTTTTCCGTCTGACGGAAACGCGCGCGGGCTTGGGCGAAGTCGGCGATTTCGTCGCACTCGAAGTCAACATGCGGCCGGCGGGCGGCTACACGCCCGACATGATGAATTTTGCGCACAGCATCGACGTGTATCAGATTTGGGCGGACATGGTCTGCTTCGGCGACCGGCGCGTTCCCGCGGGCGACAGGGAATATTTTTGCGTTTACGCCAGCCGCAAGGACGGCAAGCGCTATGTCCGGACGCATGAGGAAATTCTCGAACGCTACGGGAAGAACATCGTGATGTGCGAACGCATGCCGGAACTGATGGTGCGCACGATGGGCAATCAGATGTATACGGCGAAGCTGGATTCTGCGGAGGAAACGGAGGCGTTCATTCGCTTCGTTCACGAGCAGCGCGACTGATTTTTTTTTGAAAATTCCGAAAACCGCGAAAATTATTCATGGAACAGCAATTCCGCAAAGCATACAGCCGTTGCCTGCAGCGGGAAATGGAATACAAGGTTTACGGGAACGCCGGAAAAATCTGCCTCGCGTTCCCGCCGCAGAACGGACGGTTTTTCGATTTCGAAAATTTCGGCATGGTCGAGGCTCTCGCGCCGGAAATCGAAGGCGGACGCGTCCAGCTCGTCTGCGTCGACGGAATCGACGGCGAAACGTGGTCGAACAAGGAGCGCTCGCCGCGGGAACGCATCGAGAGGCACGAGGCGTGGTTCCACTACGTCGCGGAAGAGCTCGTTCCCGCCGTCAAGGCAGAAAACCCGCGATGCGCGCGCCTGATGACGACCGGTTGCAGCATGGGCGGATTTCACGCCGCAAATTTCTTTTTCCGCCTGCCGCAGATTTTCGACGTCGTGATTGCGCTGAGCGGACTTTATCACGCCGGATTCTTTTTCGGCGATTACATGGACGATCTGGTTTATCTCAATTCGCCCGTCGATTGTCTGCCGAACATGCCGCAGGATCATCCTTACATGAAACTTTTCCGCGGAAGCCACATGATTTTCTGCGTCGGGCAGGGCGCGTGGGAAGACGCGCTGCTCGACAGCACGCGGCGGCTCGACGGCGTGCTCCGCGCGAAAGGCATTCCCGCGTGGTTCGATTATTGGGGAAAAGACGTGAATCACGATTGGGACTGGTGGCGGAAACAGATCCGCTACTTCATCGAACGCGTTCCGCTCGACTGACCGGATTTCTTTTTTTTGCGGAACGCGCGGCGTTTTTCGGGCGTTCCCGCGAGCGAGGAAAAAATCAAATGAGTTTTCAAAGTTTCAAAAATGGATTGCGGATGCGGCGGCTGAGGGCGAACGAGAGCGTCCGCGCGATGGTCGCCGAAAACGTCGTTTTGCCAGAGCAGCTGATTCTGCCCGTCTTTCTGACGGAGGGCGACGCGAACGAGCCCGTCGGTTCGATGCCCGGCGTCGAGCGGCTGACGATTCCCGCGCTGGTCGACAAATGCCGCGAACTGGCGGAACTCGGCGTGCGCGGAATCGCGCCGTTTCCGAAGACGCCCGACGCGAAAAAAACGCCGCGCGGCGAAGAATCGGCGAATCCGGACTGTCTGGTCTGCCGGGCGATACGCGCCGTTAAGGAGAGCGTTCCCGAAATGCTCGTCTTCGCGGATATCGCGCTCGACCCTTACACGACGCACGGACACGACGGCGTGCTGAACGCCGCGGGAACGGACGTGGACAACGACGCGACCGTCGAAAGCCTCGTGCGCATGGCGCTGAACAACGCGTCGGCGGGCGCAGATTTCGTCGCGCCGTCGGACATGATGGACGGGCGCATCGCGAGCATTCGCGCCGCGCTGGACGCGTCCGGTTTCGGGCGCGTCGGCATTCTCGCGTATTCGGCGAAATACGCGTCCGCGTTTTACGGTCCATTCCGCGACGCCGTCGGCAGCCGAAAGCGCGGCGGGAACGTTACCGGACTGACGAAAAAAACGTATCAGCTTTCTCCCGCGAACCGCCGCGAAGCGATTCGTGAAGCGGCGCTGGACGAAGCGGAATGCGCGGACATGGTGATGGTCAAGCCCGCGTTGCCGTATCTCGACATCGTGCGCGACGTGCGGGAACGCACGCTGCTGCCAGTCGCCGCGTATCAGGTTTCCGGCGAATATTCGCAGATTCGCGCGGCGGCGCAGCTCGGATTTCTCGACGGAAAAGCCGTGCGCGACGAATCTCTGCTTGCAATCCGCCGCGCGGGAGCGGATATAATTCTCACCTATTTCGCAGAAGAATATGCCAGAGATTTCCGCTGTCGATAATGCTCCACGGAGCGTTCCCGCGCACGTCGCGTTCATCATGGACGGGAACGGTCGCTGGGCGAAGGCGCGCGGGCTGAACCGCGCCGCGGGGCATCTGCGCGGCGTGCAGACGGTGATCGACATTACCAAAGCAGCCTTCCGCATGGGCGTGGAAACGATCACGCTCTACGCGTTCTCGACGGAAAACCGTTCGCGTCCGGAGGAAGAGATCGCCGCGCTGATGGAGCTTTTGCGGACGTTCATCGGCGAGCGGCTCCCCGAATTGGAAAAAAACGGAATCCGGCTGCGCGTCATCGGCGATTTGTCCTGGCTGCCGGAAAACGCGCGGACGGCGGTTTGCGACGCGATCGAACGGACGAAAAGTTTTGTCGGGAAGACGCTTGTCGTCGCGCTCAATTATTCGTCGCGCGACGAATTGCTTCGCGCGGTCGCCGCTTACGCGAAAGACGTCGCGGGCGGGCGCGTTCCCGTGGGAAAGCCGGACTGGGCGCGTTTTTCGCGCTATCTGGACACGGCGGACATTCCCGATCCCGACCTCGTCATTCGGACGTCGGGCGAGCTGCGGCTGAGCAATTTTCTGCTTTTGCAGTCGGCGTATTCCGAGCTTTATTTCTGCAATACGCTTTGGCCGGATTTTTCGGCAGAGGATTTGAAGCGTGCCTTCGCAGATTACGCTTCGCGGGAACGCCGTTTCGGGAAGACCGGCGAGCAGATTCGCAACGGCGGCGCAGCCTGAGAAGTTTTTCGCGGGAACGCGAAAAGCGTTGCCAAAATCCGTATCTTTGCACAGATTATTGCAACATTCATTTCCCCGTTTTAACCCCTGTCCGTATTCGCTTTCTTTTTTTTATGAAAAAACGTGCATTTACTCTCATTGAAATTCTCGTCGTCATCGGCATCATCGGCATTCTCGCCTCGGTTCTGATTCCGGCTGCGGGCATGGCGAAAAACGCGGTGACGCGCTCCAAGACGAAAGCGCGTTTCAACGAATGGGTTACTGGCGTCGAACAGTATAAAACGACTTACGGCTATTATCCGACGCTGGGGCAGAACACGTCCACTGATTCCGACGCGCATTTCAATCTCGGCGATTCGTCCAATAGCGAGGCGTTCGTGAAATCGCTCTCCGGTCGCGATCCGGAAACCGGCGACAAACTCACGGGAACGGAACGTTCCAAATACAATCGCAAGGCGACGGAATTCTGCTCGTTTTCCAGCGAAGATTTTACGCAGAGCGACGGCTCGACCGAATACGGGAAGCTGGTTGACGGCTTCGGCAACAACAACATTCATCTCGTGATGGACACGACCGGAAACGGGCGCGTCGAAATTCCGCAACAGTATCTGCCCGACGACGCGACGGATGACGAGAAAAACGTCAAGGGCATGATGGGGCGCGTCATTATCTTCACGTCGAAAGTCGACAGCGAGGATTACGAGTCCGTTTACAGCTGGCGCTGATTTTTTTTCGCGGGAACGGAAAAGACGCGGGAACGGATTCCGAATTTTTATAATCTTTTCAGGAAAAATCTATGCCACGGGAATTTTTCGGAAAACGCGCTTTCACGCTGATTGAAATTCTGACGGTGATCGCCATCATCGGCATTCTCGCCTCCGTGATCGTCGGGCTGCGCCCCGGAAATCCTCGCGGGCTTGAAGACGCGCGCAGAATCGCTTCCGCCGAATTCCGCGTCGCGCAGGCGAAAGCCGCTCTCGGCGCGAATCCCGACCGCGATCCCGACCAGAACGCCCGATACAACATCCGTTCGGGAATCCTCATTCTCGACGATCCGGAGGACACGGAGCGGCATCTGCGCTTCATTCAGCCGATCGTCGGCGGAACGGACAGCCTGTCGAAGACGGATTTGTCCGATTATTACTGGTATTCCGCGGGCGACGGCACGTTGCTCCCGCAGGGCGTTTTTTTTGTGGCGCCGGACGAATCCGGCGTCAGCGTGCGGAGCGTCATTCAGCCGATCGAGGGTTCTTCCCAGGTGACGATCGATCCGGATCTCCGTTCGGGAGGGCAACGTTTTGGCTCCGGCTCGAAAAAATGGTATCTCTATCTTTTCGATTCGAACGGTCAGACCTATATGACCAAGGCAGTTTTTATGATGGCGGAAGGGCGAATGGATCCGTCGAAGAAATCCGTCGATTTCGGCGACGATCCGTTCGTTTCCGGTTTCGTCGTTCACCGCAGCGGCGCGTTGTCGTTCACGCGCGACGACGAGGAAGCGAAGGCGGCGATGCAGGACGACTGACGCGTTTTTCCCGCATTCCCGCAGCAGAATTTTCACCCATTTTCTTTTGACGATGAGCATTTTCAGAAAAAACATACGTTCCCGCAGGAGGGGCTTCAGTCTGGTGGAAGTCCTGCTCGCGCTCGCGGTTCTGGGCATCGCGATGCTTTCCGTGATGGGACTGCTGAACGCGACGTTCGAGACCGTTTCCAGAAACGTGATGACGCGGCAGGCGCTCGGCGTTTATTCCTGCTTGGACCGCGCGCTTTCGTCCGTGTCGTCCGTGATTCGTTCGGACGGTTCCGCTTACGTTTCCGAGTCGCAGATGACGAAGAGTTCGTTCGATTACGTTTACGATTGGGTGCATTCGAAGACGGGGAAAAACTGGGACGACGCGGTGTTTCTCGTGTGCGTTTCCCGCCGCTTGAACGCGTCGGACGATTCTTCGCCGCAACAGCTTCTTCAGATCGTCAAATGCGACAGCTCTTCGGGAACGCCGTCGCAGACCGAACTTAACGACTTGGACGCGGAAGGACCGACGTATTTCATGCGCGTTTATCTTTCGCCGCAGCTGGAAGGGCGCTACGTCGAAATGAACGCCAAAGGGGAAGTGCAACCCACGCAGTATTCCGTCGGCGACTCCCTGCCGTCGTCCGCCGATTATTACGCGCTCCCGTATCTTCCGCTCACGGTGGATATTTATCCGTTCACGCCCGGCAGCGCGAAAACCGAGGATCAGATTCCGGTGCTGACGCAATTTTTGGTGCTTTCCCGCTGAGACCGCGGGAACGGAAAAAAAACAATTCGGACACACGCGAGGTTCCCGCAATGATGACGATGAGACACGAAAAACAGAAAATGCGCCGGCGGGCGTTCACGCTGATCGAGCTGATGGCGGCGACGGCGATCATGATTATTCTCGTGATGTTCGTCACCACCATCGCCGTGAACATGTTGCGCGTCTACGACAAGACGATCGCGACGCTCTCCACCAACGCCGACGCGGGAATGCTTCTCGATCCGTTCCAGGACGACCTGCTGTCGGCGGCGATGCCCGACGACGGGAACTACTGGTTCGAAATCCGCTACGAATCCGACGTGGACAACGTGGAAAAAACTTCCGCGCCAGATATCTTGTTTTTCTCGCGTCCGCAGGACCGCATTCGACGGGAACGCAACTCCAAAGACATTCTGCCCGGCGATCTCTGCGCCGTCGCATACAAACTGGCGCACCAGTCGCCGTTCGGTTCGAAATTTTCGTCGTCGTCCGGCAATCTCGTTTACGGTCTCTATCGCTCGGTGCTGAACGCGAAGGACACCTTCGGCTCCGCGCTCCCGTTCATCATCGGACAGAAGAGCACGTCGGACACGACGAAGTTGCCGTCCGGCTTTTGGAAAAGCGGCACGCAGATCGAAGATCCGTCCAACAAACAGTCGTATTCCGCCGGCGCGTGGCGCACGGAACTTCAGAATTTCCTCGTCGACGGAATCGTCGATTTTTCCGTGTTTTTCTGGTTCGACGACTTTTCCGACGGCAAGCGGAAAATCGCCGCCGTGAACAATTCCAAGCTCGTGCAGAAGCTGCGCTCGCTTTTCCCGAACACGACCGTCGTGACTTTTGAAAAATCTCTCGCGGCGAGCGCGGGAACGCTCGTATTCGACGATAATTTTTCCGGAAAAACTTCCGGCGCGCTCCGCTCGCTGGACGTTTCCATTACCGTGCTCGATCCCGAAGGGAAAGAGCTTCTTCAAGCGAAGCAAGAGCAGAAAAGTTCCGGAAAAATCGACGAAGCCGAGTTCGAGGAAATTCTGCTGGAACACGGCGCGACATTTTCCCGCGCCTGCTCGCTGTTCGGCGGTTCCCGCTGAGATTTTGCCGTCGCGGGAACGCTTCGCGGACGGAATCTGTTTTTCCTGAAAAAAAAGACGCGGGAACGCACGGAATGAATTTTCTTGCGATCGATTACGGCGAAAAACGCATCGGACTGGCGTGGGGAGACTCGGAAATCGGCATCGCGATGCCCGTTCCCGCCGCGGTCGAGCGGGACTTCGAAGCACGGCTCGCGCATGTCGGCGAGGAAATTTCCGCGCGTCGCGTCGGCAGGCTGATCGTCGGTTATCCCGTGAACATGGACGGTTCGCACGGCTACAAGACGCGGGAAACGGACGAATTCATCGCCGCGCTTGAAGCGCGTTTCGGCTTGCCCGTCGTCCGCGTGGACGAAACGCTTTCAAGCTACGAAGCCGAGGCGGGAATGTCCGCGAAACGCAAGGGCGGGCGCGACGCGCGTTCCCGCAGCCGGCATCGGCGCACCGGCGAAATCGATTCCCGCGCCGCCGCCGTCATTCTTCAGGATTACTTCAACGCGACGTTCCGCCTCTGAATCGAGCCGCCACCCCACCGAGAAAAAAAACTTGCGCACAGGCGGGAACGCAAGAAATCTTGACCGCGCGGCGCGGTGCACGTAAAATCAAAATCTCATTTATCCCCGTATTATTTAACTGTTTTTTACCAAAAAAATTAACCGCTATGAGCAACTCAAAAATCGTTATCAAGGTTTCCGACACGAAGGAAGAAGCCGTTAAAGCCGTTGCCGCAGAGATCGCGGCGCTTATCCGTTCCCGCGCGGCGGAAGGCAAAGAAGCCGTTCTCGGGCTGGCGACGGGATCGACGCCAGTCGTTCTCTACAAGGAACTCATCCGCCTGCACAAGGAAGAAGGATTGAGCTTCAAGAACGTGACGAGCTTCAACCTCGACGAATACTACGGACTGCCGGGAACGCACGATCAGAGCTACCGCTATTTCATGAACACGGAGCTGTTCGACCACGTCGACATCGACAAGGCGAAGACGCACGTGCCGGACGGAACCGTTCCCGCCGACAAAGTCGCCGAAATGTGCGCGAAATATGACGCCGACATCAAGGCGGCGGGCGGAATCGACATTCAGATTCTCGGCATCGGACGCACGGGACACATCGGATTCAACGAACCGCCCTGCGGACCGGAAACGCGCACGCATCAGGTCAAGCTCGACGAGCTGACGATCAAGGACAACGCGCGCCTTTTCTTCCACGGAAAAATCGAAGAAGTCCCGACCTCCGCCGTAACGATGGGCGTCGGCACGATTCTCGAATCCAAGAAAATCATCCTTCTCGCGTGGGGCGACAACAAGGCGGACATCATTCACCGCTCCGCCTGCGAGGCACCGAGCAAAAACTGCCCGGCGAGCTGGCTGCAGAATCACGACAACTGCGTCTTCGTTCTCGACAAAGCCGCAGCCGCGAAACTCTGAAACAATGAAAATCGGCAACCGGCGGGCGAGTTCCGTTCCCGTCGCCGGTTGCCGACTTTTGACCGAACCTGAAATCCCGACAACGTTATTCCCGAACAATTTTTAAATTTTATGAAGATTACCGTTTCCCCCAAATTCGTTCCCGAAATCGATCCCGCGTTCGTTCCCGCCGTGCTGTGGAACCGCGAATACCGCAAGCTCGCGGAAAAGACCGCCGGTTCCGCGCCGCTCGCCATCGGGCTTTCCCGCTCGGACGGCACGGCGTCCGTCTTCCGCACGGTCTGCCTGCCGCACGAAGGCGACAACGTCGCGCTGAACAAAATCTACATCGAACGCCTCGTGAAGTTCCTGCTTTGGGCGCGCGGCGGGAACAAGATTTACGTTTCCGGAAAATACGCCGAACCCGTCGCGGCGATGCTCAAAAGCATTTACTGCAAAGGAGGCGCGCGCGAATTCGACGTCGGATTCGTGAAACAGCTTTTCGGCGAAGACCTCGAAATCAACGTGGTTGATGAAGCCGGTTTGCCGAAGGAAGCGGCGTCGCATCTGCCGCTCGGACGCAATCTCGACGGCTGCCGCATCGGTTTCGACCTCGGCGGAAGCGACCGCAAGTGCGCGGCGCTGATCGACGGCAAAGTCGTTTTCTCCGAAGAAGTCAAATGGGACCCGTATTTCCAGGCGGATCCGGAATATCACTATCAGGGCATCATGCACTCGCTGAAACTCGCCGCGGATCATTTGCCGCGCGTCGATGCGATCGGCGGTTCTTCGGCGGGCGACTACATCAACAACCGCGTCGGCGTGGCTTCGCTGTTCCGCGGCGTGAAAGACCCCGTTCTTTTCGAAAAACGCGTTAAAAACATGTTCATCGACATCGCCAAGGAATGGGGCGTGCCGTTTGAAGTCATCAACGACGGCGACGTTACCGCGCTCGCGGGCTCGATGAGCATGAACAAAAACGCCGTGCTCGGCATCGCGATGGGAACGTCCGTCGCGGCGGGCTACGTCGATCCGGAAGGACACATGACGAACTGGATTTCCGAACTCGCGTTCGTTCCCGTGGATTACCGCGAGAACGGTCCGGCGGACGAATGGTCGGGCGACCTCGGCTGCGGCGTGCAGTATTTCTCGCAGCAGGGAACGGGACGCCTCATTCCGCTTGCGGGAATCGATCTTCCCGCGGAAATGCGCCTGCCGGAAAAACTCGAAGAGCTGCAGAAGCTGATGAAGGCGAACGACCCGCGCGCGCGCAAGGTTTACGAAGCGATCGGCATCTGCTTCGGCTACACGCTTGCGCACTTCGCGGAATTTTTCGCCTACGAAAATCTGCTCATCATGGGGCGCGTGACGACGGGCGAGGGCGGTTCGATCATCATCGACAAGGCGAACGAAGTCCTCAAAGCCGAGTTCCCGGAACTCAAAATCAATCTCGTCGTTCCCGACGAAAAGGACAAGCGCCACGGACAGGCGATCGCCGCCGCGTCTCTTCCCGCCATTCCGAAGAAATAAACCGACGCCTCCGCGTCCGGCTTCGACGAAAAAGCGTTCCCGCGATTCCGCTGCGGGAACGCTTTTTTCCGTTTGCGCGGGCGGAAACGCGGGATTATTTTTTCCCCGCTCATATGGAAAAAAACGACGAAGACATTTTCGCGGGAACGGACGTGCTGAAAACGGTGCGCGACTGGACGCGCTTCGCCGTTTCGCTTTTCACGGCGCGCGGGCTTTTTTTCGGGCAAGGCATGAGTTCCGCCTACGACGAAGCCGTGTATCTAATTTTTCATACGCTTTCGCTTCCGACGGACGGCGGCGCGGAAACGTTTTTCGACGCGCGTCTGACAACGCGGGAAATCGCCGACGTCAAAGCCGTGCTTCGCCGCCGCGCGGTCGAGCGCGTTCCCGCGGCGTATATCACGCGCGAAGCGTGGCTCGGCGGCTTTCGTTTTTACGTCGATGAGCGCGTCATCGTGCCGCGTTCGTATTTCACGGAAATCATTCCGGAAAAAATTCTGCCGTGGATTCCGGGCATGGACGCCGATGCAGTCGAAACCGCCGTCGACGTCTGCACGGGCGGCGGCTCTCTCGCGATCCTGCTTGCGGACGCGTTCCCGCGGGCGCACGTTCACGCGGGCGACATTTCCGACGCGGCGCTCGAAGTCGCGCGGAAAAACGTCGAGGACTACGCGCTGGAAGACCGCGTTTCGCTCTGGAAAAGCGACGTGCTTGACGGCGTTCCCGTCGAGGACGAAAGCTGCGACGTCATCATTTCCAATCCGCCTTACGAACCGGAATCGCTGCGCAAAGGTTTGCCGGAGGAATTTCGGCGCGAGCCGGACAACGCGCTTTTTTCCGGCGAAGACGGGCTGGACGTGATTCGGAAACTGCTCCCGCAGGCGGCGAAAAAACTGAAACGCAACGGCGTGCTACTGATTGAAGTCGGCGGTTTGCAGGACGCGCTCGCGGACGCGTTCCCGCGGCTCGAGATGAGCTGGCTCGATACGGCGGACGGCTCGAACTGCATCTGCGCGATTTCCGCTTCGTCGCTCCGCGCGGTGTTTTCATCGAAAGAAAAGTAATGTCGAGACTCGCGTTCCAGATTATCGGCAGCAGCTCGTCGGGCAACTGCGCCGTGTTGCGCTCGCCCGCCTGCACGGTGCTCATCGACGCGGGATTTTCCGGAAAAAAAATTCAGTCCGGGCTTTCCGAGCTGGGGCTTTCTCTGCGGGACATCGACGCCGTTTTCTTCACGCACGAACATCAGGATCACTGCGCGGGCGCGGGCGCGCTTTCCCGCGAGGAACATTTGTGCTTTTTCGCGAATCGCCTGACGGCGGACGGCATCGACCGCAAATGCGGACGCCGTCTGGAATGGCAGTTTTTTGAAACGGGAACGGCGTTCGAATTTTGCGATCTGCGCGTGAGCGCGTTCCCGATTCCGCACGACACGAACGATCCCGTCGGCTTCGTTTTTTCCTGCGGAGAAACCGCGGGAACGACCGAAAAACTCGCGTGGGTCACGGACTGCGGGAAAATCACCAATCCCGTGCGCCGCGCGGTTGCGGACGTGGATACGCTGGTGCTCGAGGCGAATTACGACGAAAAAATGCTCAACGCCTCCGCGCGTCCGATCGAGCTGAAAGCGCGCATTCGCGGCACGCACGGGCATTTGTCCAACGACGCGGTGGCGGAATTTCTGCGCGATTACGAAAATCCGCGGCTGGAACGCCTGTATTTCGCGCACGTCAGCAAAGAATGCAACGACTGCAGGCTGATCGGCGGAACGTGCGTTCCCGCGCTCGGCGCGCGCGCGTCCTGCGCGTCGATCGTCGATCCTCGCGTTCTCCTTCCCGCCAGCGCGGGCTGGGGATTTTGACGCTTCGCGCGGCGGGAACGGCGCGATTTTTGCGGGCTTGACAGGCGAAAGCGGAAACGCTTCTATAACGGGCGATTTGAAGCACTTCGCTTCTCCTTCCCGTTAAACCAAAATTGGAGATTTTTCAGAAATGACCATCGGCCTTACGGGCGGAATCGGTTGCGGGAAATCTTCGGTGATTCCCGCCTTTGAAAAAATCGGTTTCGCCGCAATCGATGCGGACAAGCTCGCGTCCGAAATTCATTCCGAAGAGGAAACCCGCCGTTTCGTGCGGGAACGTTTCGGCGAAAACTGCATCGGTCAAGACGGCGCAATCCGCAAGGCGGAGCTGGCGAAAATCGTTTTTTCCGACGCTTCGGCGCGCGCCGATCTGGAAGCGTTCATGCACCCGAAAATCCGCGCGGCGTGGCGGGAACGCATCGCCGCCGCCTCGTCCGACGAAAAAATCGTCGTGGAGGTGCCGCTTCTTTTCGAGAAAAATTACGAAGGCGATTTCGATTTTTCGGTCTGCGTCGCCTCTTCTCCGACCGTCCAGCTTTTGCGCCTGGAAGCGCGCGGACTGCCGCGGGAACAGGCGCGGGAACGCATCGCGGCGCAGATGCCGCTCGAAGAAAAAATCCGCCGCGCCGACGCCGTGATTTTCAACGACGGTTCTCGCGCGTTTCTCGAAGCGCAGGCGAAAACGGCGGTCGAAATGTTCGCGCGATGAATTTTTGAATTGTTTGTAAAAGAAAAAAATAAATAAAAATGGATACAGAAAATCCGGAAACGAATGACATTTCCCTTACGGGCGGAGACGCGCCAGAAACGGGCGTTCCCGCGGAAAACTCCGCCGTTCCCGCGCCGAAGCGGCGCGGTCGTCCGCCGAAAAATCCGGACGCGACGCCGGTCGTGAAGCGCCCGCGCGGGCGTCCCCGCAAAACGGCAGAAGTGCCGGCGGCGGAAAATATTCCGCCCGCTTCCGTTCCCGCGCCCGAACCGGAAATTCCGTCCGTTTCCGTTCCCGCGCCCGAATCGGAAATTCCGTGCGCTTCCGTTCCCGCCGCCGCGCCCGCGGAATCTCCGTCCGCGTCGGAATCCATGCCGCCGGTGAACGTTTCGCCGGACGTTCCTGCGCCGGAAAAACTGCTCTTTTCTTTTGAGCCGGAAAACGAGTCGGAGCCTGCTCCCGCGAAAGACGCGCCGGAAGCCGTCGCGCCTGCTTCCGTTCCCGCGCCTGCTTCCGTTCCCGCGCCCGCGTCGGACGCGTCGTCTGCGTCCGTCGAAGACGAGACGCCTCCGTTCCCGTCCGTCAAGCCCGTCGAGCCCAAACCTTGGGAAAAGAAGGATCGCCCGTGGCAGCAGAAAAAGCAGTGGGAACCTCGCGGGAACGAAAACGCGGGCGGCGGTTTCGCGCCTCAGAACGGCGGAAAGCCGTGGGAAAGGAAAGACCGTCCGGCGTTCCCGCCGCGTCCGCAGCAGCCGAAATTCGGCGGCGGAAAATTCAACGCGCAGGGCAAGTTCGAAAAGTTCCGCGGGAACGACAAAGCGCCGGCGAAGCGAAGCTGGGGCGAACTGGCGAACACGGATTCCGCCGAGGAAGCGTCGCTTTCTCTCGGCACGGCGTATGATTACAATTTGCTGAACGACGAGGCGTATCTCGACGAGCTTTCCCGGCTCGCCCGCCACGTGGCGAAGCGCGCGGACGGCGCGTCCGCCGTGCCGTCGACGCCGACGCCCACCGACGTTCCCGCGGCGGAAAACGCGCCCGCGGATTCGCCCGTTCCCGCGCCCGCGCGCGCCGAATTGCTGCCGGATCTTCCCGCGGCGACGATTGATTTCAACGAAGTTTACGAATCGTCGATGTCGATGCTGATCGCCGCCGCGAAATCGTTCGGCATTCCCGTTTTCCGCAATCCAGTGCGCCGTCCGCTCGTGAAAAAAATTCTGCGCGCGGCGTTCGCGGAAAGCCGTCCGATCGCGATCCGCGGCACGCTGGAAATGCTCGCCGACGGGAACGGTCTTCTGCTCTACGGTTGCGACAGCTACCGCGTGAAGGAGCTGAGCGCGTTCGTGCCGCAACTTCTGATCAAAAAATTCGGACTGCAACGCGGACACGACATCGAGGCGATCGCCTATCCGCCGATGAAAGGCGAAACCGCGCCGATCGTCGTTCACATTTGTTCGATCGCGGGAGCCGATCCCGGAACCGTCAAGGATTTGACGCCGTTTACGGAATTGACGCCGTATTATCCGACCGAACGCATCATGCTCGAAACGGACGAAACCGTCGAGTGGAACAATCTTTCCATGCGCTGCGTCGATCTGCTTTGCCCGATCGGACTCGGTCAGCGCGGACTCATCGTCGCGCCGCCGCGCACGGGAAAAACGGTGCTGCTTCAGGCGATCGCCAATTCCATCGCGAAAAACAAGCCGGACGCGCATCTGATCGTGTTGCTCGTGGACGAACGCCCCGAAGAAGTGACGGATTTCAAGCGCAAGACCAAGCACGGCGAAGTCATTTCCTCGACGTTCGACGAGAACGCCGAAAACCACGTTCACGTCGCGGAAATGGTCATCGAGCGCGCACGCCGCATGGTCGAACTCGGCAAGAACGTCATCATTCTGCTCGATTCGATCACGCGCCTCGCGCGCGCCTACAACACGCTGATGCCGAACGGAGGGAAAATTCTTTCCGGCGGCGTCGAGGCGGGAGCGCTTTCCAAGCCGAAACGCTTTTTCGGCTCCGCGCGGAACATCGAAAACGGCGGTTCGCTGACGATTCTCGGCACGGCGCTCATCGACACGGGATCGAAAATGGACGAAGTCATTTTCGAAGAATTCAAAGGCACGGGCAACATGGAACTCGACCTCGACCGCGAGCTCGCGAACAAGCGCATTTATCCGGCGATCAATTTCGAACGTTCGGGAACGCGCAAGGAAGAACTGCTTTATCATCCGCAGGAAATGCAGTGCGTTTATTCCATGCGCCGCGCGATGAAGGGCGTTCCCTCGATCGAGGCAATGGAAATGCTCATTTCCCGCATGAAAAAGACGAAAACCAACGCCGAATTTCTGATGACGCTTGCCGGGCGCTGACGCAGGTTTTTTCGTCCATTTACGCAAAGCGTTTCCGCGCGGCGAAAGCCGTTCCCGCGGGAACGCTTTTTTTTTGCGCGGGAACGCCTCGTCGGCGAGATTCAAAGCCGCGCCGCGCGCTGGAGCGAAAAAATTTGACAACGATGTGTGTGGGGGGGGGGGATTGAATGGTCTGCATATGAAAAATCTCTCGCTGAAAGCCGCGTTGTTCTCTCTGTTTTTTCCGATTTCGGCGCCGGCGGAAGTCGTCGTCACGCCGTTCGGCGTTTTCGATCCCGCGAAAAACGTGAAAGTTAGCTACAACGTCAAGACAGAGAACGGCGTTGAAATGAAATCCAGCATCGTCGCTCCCGGCAAAGTTTCGGACAAAAAGGAGCTGGACGCGCTCGTCAAAAAACTCGGCAGCGTGAAATTCGTCGTTTCGCCGGAAGACGTGAAAACGATTGTCGACGACAGGATTTGGACGACGATGATGAAGCCGGATCCGGGCGCGACGGCGGCGTCGTTCCGCACGAAAGTCTACAACCGCTTGAAGTCGCAGATTATCGTCGAAACGCGGAAATATTACAGGGAAAACATTCCCGGTGCCGTGTTGCCGAACGCGGCGTTCATCAACGAGGGCGGCGGCTCTTACGTGATCGTCGATAAAGAGAAGCGTCCGCTCGGTACGCTGATCGTTTCCTACACGATGGATTTTTCGCCGCCGACGCACGGGGAGGCGGAAAGCGTCGACTTCATCGTGCTCTCGAAAATTCCGGCGAATTGGCGTTCGATCGAACCGTTTTCAATCGGCGAGGCTTGGAGAACGTATCAAATGCCGAGCGGAGAAAAGGTCTGCGCCAAGCATTTCGGCAAGATGATTCACGTCGTGAGCTTCAAAGCGAATGCGAAAATAACCTACACGTTCAACAGACTGGAAAAGAAGGAGTAAAATTTTTCCGTGAAGCCGCAAAGCATAGTCATCGTCGGGCTGATTTTCGTCGTCGCGATTTCTCTCGGATTTTTCTTCGTCGGCTCGCATTTCCTGCATAAAAATCAGGAATATGCGGAGCAGCGTTTTGAAAAGCAAACGCAGGATGCGGAAGCGCGGCGCGGCGAAAAGGTCGCGTCGGCGAAAGACGCGAACGCGGACGATTTTCAGATCAAGGCGCTGCGGGACCGCATGGAGAAAGCGGTTTACGAGAAAAAAATCTTCTTATCGGGACCTGGGAAAAATCATCAAGAAATCGAAGCGCGGCATGAAGCTCTGGTATGCCGCGGAAACGGACGAAGACGTGGAACAGGCGGAACTTTATCTTGAAAAATACAAAGTTCTCGGGGACGCGCTTGCGGCGCGGCGTCAGGAAAAAGAGAAGGATGCGGATAAATGCGACGCGAAATTCGCCGCGCCGCTGGAACGCTCGCGGAAACTGTCGGAGCAGATGAGCGCGCTGGAAGCGCGGGCGGACGCGCTCTCGCGAAAGGTTTCCCGGGCGCTTGAACAATACAATAAAACGCAGGGCGAACTCGAAGCGACGCCGACTTTCAAAAAAGGCCCCGTCGAGAAAAAACTCCGCGCGCAGGAACGGGAAATCAAAACGCAGAAGGCGACGGCGCAGAAACTTCTCGGCGCGGTGGAAAAACTGAAAGAGGAAATCGACGAGACGGATTTCGCGATGCGCTCGGCGCAGGAACGCGGAATCAGTCTTCGAGACGAGATTCTGGAGCTTCTGCAGGAAGAAAAACTCTGCCGCGACGCCTACGCGAAGACCGCTTCGGTGCTGAAATGCGTCGGCGAGATTCAGACGCTCAAAGCGGAAATCCGAAAATTCGAGGCGTCGCGCGAAGACAAAAAAATCGAAGCGTATCTTTGAGCGTTCCCGCGCTTGTAAAACGGAAAAACGCGGCGTTCCCGCTCCATTTTCCTTTAATCTTCGCGCGGCGGATTTTATTATCGGCGACAATATGAGCATTCGATCCATGACCGGTTACGCGCGCTCCGGCTTTTCCGTCGGAGAAACGGATTTCAGCGTCGAGATTTCGTCCGTGAACCAGCGCGGACTCTCGGTTTCCGTTTCCGCTCCTGCGGAGTGGACGCCCGCCGCGGAGCGCCTGATCGCGCCGCTCGTGCGTGACTGCGCCTCGCGTGGGAAAATTTCCGTCGCGATCCGCGCGGGAACGGCGGTTCATGCGGAGGAAATTTTTTCATGGGACGAAGAAGCGGTCGCGCAGACGCTGGAAAAAATGGCGCGTGCCGCGCGGGTCGCGGGAACGGATTTTCAGCCGACTGCGGAACTTTATCTTCACCTCGCGGAGCTGCACCGCACGCATCGGGACGCGTTCCCGTCGCTCGACGACGGAGCCGCCGCCGCGGCACTGACCGCCGCCGTCGCCGAAGCTCTCGGCGCATTTTCCACGATGCGCGAATGCGAAGGCGCGAATCTGGAAAAAGACCTGCGGGAACGCCTGACGCGTCTGCGCGAATGGCGGGAAAAAATCCGCGAGGCGTCCGCGGGAACTGTCGGACATTTTCGCGACGCGCTGAAATCGCGCCTCGCCGCGTTGGGCGAGGAAATCGATTCGGACGATCCGCGCGTGCTCAAGGAAATCGCGATTTTTGCTGACCGTTGCGACATTTCGGAGGAGCTAACGCGCCTCGACAGTCATTTTTCCCAATTCGAAAATGCACTCGGCGAAGCCGAATGCGGACGCAAGCTCGATTTCATCTGCCAGGAGATTCTGCGCGAGCTGAATACGATCGGGAGCAAGGCAAACAACGCCGCGATAACGCGCTGCGTCGTCGAGGCGAAAAACGAGCAGGAACGCCTGCGGGAACAGGTGCAGAATATCGAGTAGCGCGCGGCGTTCCCGCCTGGGATTTTTTCGTTGCCTTGTCCGTTCTCGCGGGGAAAACTGGAACGCGTCATGATTTACGATTCCCGCCGTTTTCTGCTTATCGCCGGTCCCTGTTCGCTTGAATGCGAGAACGTCTGCCGCTCGGTCGCGGGCAAGCTCGCGGAGCTTCGTTCCGCGTTCCCGCAGCTGAACATCGTGTTCAAAGGCTCTTTCGACAAGGCGAACCGGACGTCGCTTTCCGGCGCGCGCGGTCCGGGAATCGCGGCGGGGCTGGAACTTCTCGCGATGGTCAAGCGCGAATACGGTTTTCCCGTTCTGACGGACATTCACGAGCCCGCGCAGTGCGAGCGCGTCGCGCAGGTTTGCGACGTGTTGCAGATTCCCGCGTTTCTCTGCCGACAGACGGATCTGCTCGTCGCCGCCGCGAAGACAGGACGCTGCGTGAACGTCAAGAAGGGGCAGTTTCTTTCTCCGCAGGAAATGCGCTACGTTTACGACAAGCTCGCGCTTTCCGGCGCGCGGGAAACGTGGCTCACGGACCGCGGCACGTCGTTTGGCTATCAGAATCTGATCGTCGATATGCGCTCTTTTTCGATAATGGGAAAAAATGGTTGTCCGGCGATCATGGACGCGACGCACAGCGTGCAGCTTCCGGGCGCGATGATGGGCGCGTCCGGCGGGCAGCGCGAGTTCGTTCCCGTGCTTTCCCGCGCCGCCGTCGCCGCGGGAGCGGACGGTCTCTTCATCGAAACGCACCCCGATCCCGCCAAGGCAATTTCCGACGCGGCGACGCAGCTCCCGCTCGCGGAACTCGGCGCGCTCGTTTCCGATTGCCTCGACATTTGGGAAATCGTCCGGGAAAAATGAGTCCGCGGCGCGCGCCTTCTTCGGGCGTTCCCGCGCGGCTTTGAGTTGAAAAACGGGCGGGCGGGAGTATCATCAAATCACGTATCCCGAATCTTTTTTTATGAGTTACGCGCTTTCCCGTTTTAATGCCGTGCGACGCCCGACGCGCGAAGTTTCCGTCGGCGGAGTCGGCATTGGCGGCGGAAATCCGATCCGCTTCCAGTCGATGACGACGACGAACACGCTCGACGTCGCGGGAACAGTCGCCCAGTGCATCAGGCTCGCGGAAGCGGGAAGCGAGCTGATTCGGATCACCGCTCCGACGGTCGAGGCCGCGCGCGCGCTGCGCGAAATTCATCGCGCTTTCCGCGAAGCGGGATTTTCTCAGCCGCTGGTCGCCGACATTCACTTTCTGCCGGCGGCGGCGATGGAAGCGATCGAGCACGTCGAAAAAGTCCGCATCAATCCCGGAAATTACGCGGACAGGCGTTCGGCGTTCCCGCGCGATTACACGGACGCGGAATACGCGGCGGAGCTGGAGCGCGTCGCGGAAGCGGTCTCGCCGCTGATCCGCCGCGCGAAGACGCTCGGCCGCGCGATCCGCATCGGCACGAATCACGGCTCGCTTTCCGAGCGGACGCTGAACCGTTTCGGCGATACGCCGGCGGGAATGGTCGAGGCGGCGATGGAATTTGTCCGCATCTGCGAAGCCGAAGGATTTTACGATCTCGTACTTTCGATGAAATCGTCGAACGTGCGCGTGATGATCGAGGCGTATCGGCTCGCCGTGAAAACGATGCGCGACAACGGAATGAATTATCCCGTGCATCTCGGCGTGACCGAAGCGGGCGAGGGCGAGGACGCGCGGATCAAATCCGCCGTCGGAATCGGTTCGCTTCTACTCGACGGCATCGGCGACACGATCCGCGTCTCGCTCACGGAAGACCCGTGGCGCGAGCTTCCCGCATGCCGCGAAATCGCTTCCCGCATCGAAAAAATCTGCACGCGTCCGAGCGATCCCAATCCCGTTCCCGCACCGGTGCGCGACACGGACATCGAGGCGTTTTCCTATCGCCGCCGGAAAATCGTTCCCGCGGAACTCGGCTCGGGCGTGAGAATTTCCTCGGACGAGCCGCCGCGCGTGTTCGCGTTCATCGATGCGGAAAAGCCGCTCGCCGACACGGTGGCGGAGCTGCAGACGCTTCTCGACGAAACGCGCGGAAGGACGCCGGTCGAAGGTCTCGTGCTCCCGATGGCGACGGAGAGCGATCTCGCCGCCGCCTGCGAAATTCAGGCAATGTTCGAAAACGAAATTCCGGCGTTCGTCTTCGATCCCGTGAAAACGAGCGTTCCCGCGCTTTTCGAAAAACTTTCCCCGTCGAAAAAATCCGCGACATACATTCAGCGGCGCTTCAATCCCGCGAACGCGGAAATCATTCCCGACTGGATCGCGCTCTGCCGCGCAAAAAACATCGGGCTTGTCGTCGACGCGACGGCGGGCGCGCGCGCGGCGGTCATTCCCGCGCTGGAAGGATTTCCGCAGGACAAACTCATTTTTACATCGAGCCGGAAAAGCCCGGACGCGCACCCCGTCGGCGTTTACCGAAAACTCGCGCAGATGCTGGCGAACGCGGGAATTCTCGCGCCGATTTGGATACGCTCCACCGTGAAAAACACAATCCTGCCGCTGCCGAAATTCGGCGGCGGGAACGACGCGCGCGTCGAGGCTTCCCTGCTCGCGGGATCGTTGCTGTGCGACGGCATCGGCGACGTGCTCAGCGTGGAGCTTTCTTCGTCTCCGGCGCGCAACGTCGCGCTCGCGTATGACATTCTTCAGGCGGCGCGTTCCCGCCGTTTCAAGACGGAATACATCGCGTGCCCAAGCTGCGGGCGCACACAATACGACATTCAGGAAACCGTGAAAAAAATCAAGGAGCGCACGGGGCATCTGAGCGGCGTTACCATCGGCGTGATGGGTTGCATCGTGAACGGTCCCGGCGAAATGGCGGACGCGGATTTCGGCTACGTCGGCGGCGCTCCCGGGAAAATCAATCTCTACGTGCGCAAGGAATGCGTGGCGCGCGGAATCCCGCAGGAAGAAGCCGTCGAACGCCTCATCGAGCTGATTAAAAAACACGGGAAGTGGAAAGAAAAAGACGAAAGCCGCGCGGCATGAAAATTTTATTCGTCTGCCTGGGCAATATCTGCCGCTCGCCCGCCGCGAACGGCGTGTTCGACTCGATGCTCGCCGAAAAAAATCTCACGGGAACGCATTCGTGTGATTCCTGTGGAACCGGCGACTGGCATATCGGGCAGTTTCCCGACGCGCGGATGCGCGCCGCGGGAACGCGCCGCGGCTATGATTTTCGGCACCGCGCTCGGCAACTGCGCGCGGACGATTACGAAAAATTCGATCTGATTCTCGCGATGGACGACGAAAATTTCGCCGACATTCGCGACCGCGCTCCCGCGGGAACGGATTTGTCCAAAATCCTCCGCTTCGCGGAATTCTGCACGGGAAAATTCGCGGGAACGCCGTTCGTTCCCGATCCGTATTACGGCGGCGAAAAAGACTTCGAACACGTGCTCGACATCATCGAGAACGGCTGCGCCGCGCTTCTCGACGGTCTCGGAAAATGATTCTCCGCGGGAACGCTCGGCGAAAATACGGGTCTCCGAGTTCTCCAGCGGGAAATGAATTTTTCGCGGCTTTCTCCGCGCGGGGAAAAAAATTATTTTTTCACCAGATTCGACAAATCGGCGTGCGTCCATTTTCCGCGCGGTTTGTCGATATACTGAAAATATTCGTTGGCGAAAAATCCCTGCACGCAGACGTTCCCGCGCTTGCGGAACGCGAAATTTTTTCCTTTCATGACGCTGTTCAGGGCCGCCGGTCCCGTCGTTTCGAACACGCTTTCGCGCCCCGTGTGCGCGAGAATGTTTTTCCGGATTTCTTCGAGAACGCGCTTGAAATCTTCGTTGCCCGGAGCGGTCGCGAGGAAAAAATTCGTGAGGTCGTCCTTCGTTTTTCCCGTGTAGAGCGCGGTCGTTTCGTTTTTGAGAATTTCTTCCAGCGGACAGACGAGCGTCGCGTCGATGTCCATGTAGACGCCGCCGTGAACGTAGAGTGCCGCAATTCTCCAGAAATCCGCCTGCGCCGCGCCGTTGGTCAGTTTTGAATAAATTTCTTCCGCGTCGGGCATAAACGGAATCGGCGTGTTTTTGAAAAATTCCGCGCGCGCTTCCGTGCTGACGTAGCGGTATTCGAAGCCGCGCGACATCAGGCGGTTGTATTTCCAATTCAGAAAAACGGGCAGCGCGCATTTTTCGGAAAAATTCGTCTGCCAAAGGATCCGCGGGATCGCATCGCCTGTGGGAACGCGTTCCCGCCGCCGCGCCGCGTCCTTTTCCGGAATGGAAAACCGCCGCTTCGGAAAAATCAGATGAAAAAAGTATGAAAACACTTTTACGGCATTTCCGAGAAGTTTGGTCAAGACGGATGAAACGGGAACGGGAAGCATTGATAAAAAGGCTAAATCGTTTTTTTTTTGAGCAACCCAATTCGGGAAACGGGACGTTTTTTTTCCGCTTTTCGTCGAGATTAAAGCGCATTAGTCTTGCGCGCAACTATGAATTTGAAAATTGCGGTTTTGCCGGGCGATTACATCGGACCGGAAGTTATGGACGCGGCGCTGCCGATTCTCGAAAAGGCACTCGAAAAACACGGTCACGCGCTCGAATATTCCGTGCATCCGGTCGGCGGCGCGGGAATCGACGCCTGCGGGAAGGCACTTCCCGACGAAACGCTCGCGTCATGCCGCGCGGCGGACGCGATTTTGTTCGGCTCGGTCGGCGGTCCGAAATGGAAAGACGTGCCGCGCAACGAACAGCCGGAACGCGGCGCGCTGCTTCCTTTGCGCAAGCAGTTCGAGCTTTTCGCGAATGTGCGTCCGGGACTGCTCCTGCCGTCGCTGATGCAGTCTTCTCCGATCGCTCCCGCGCGAATTCCGAACGGAATCGACATGGTCTGCATCCGCGAACTGACGGGCGGAATTTATTTCGGACAGCCCAAGCAGACGACGACGCTCCCGGACGGCGAAACCGAAGCCGTCGATACAATGCGCTACCGCACGAGCGAAATCGTCCGCATCACGGACGTCGCGATCGCGGCGGCGCGCGCGCGGGAACGCAGAACGATTTGTCTCGTCGACAAATCCAATGTGCTCGAAACATCCGTGCTTTGGAACAAGGTCGTGCGGGAACGCGTCGCGGAAACCGCGCCCGACGTCGCACTCACGCATTTGCTCGTGGACAACGCCGCGATGCAGCTCGTCGCAAATCCGGGGCAGTTCGACGTGTTGCTCACCGAAAATATGTTCGGCGACATTCTTTCCGACGAAATGGCGGTCGTCTGCGGCTCGCTCGGAATGCTTTCGTCCGCTTCGATCGGCGCGCAGAAAAACCGCCACGGCTTTCCGTTCGGGCTTTACGAGCCGTCCGGCGGGAGCGCGCCCGACATCGCGGGGCAGGACAAGGCGAATCCCTGCGCACAGATTCTTTCCGCCGCGCTGATGCTGCGCTACAGCTTCGGGCTGAACGACGTCGCCGCGGAAATCGAATCCGCCGTCCGCGCCGCGATCGACGCGGGAACGCGCACGGGCGACATTGCGTTCGGCGGCGCTTCCGTCGGAACGAAGGCGATGGCGGCGGCGATTCTGGAAAAAATTTAAGCCGAAAAAAAACTTGGAGGTTTCGCCGGAAAGTCTCCCGATTTTTGAACTGCGGGAACGCCTGAAAGCCGCGTGCGGACGTTCCCGCCGAATCGTTTTGCAGGCGCCGACAGGTTCGGGAAAATCGACTCAGATTCCGCAGATGCTACTCGACGACGGACTCGTTCCCGCAGGCGGGCAGATCGTCGTGCTCCAGCCGCGCCGACTGCCGACGCGGATGCTCGCGGCGCGCATCGCGCGGGAACGCGGCTGTCCGCTCGGCGGCGAAGTCGGCTATCAGATCCGTTTCGATCGTATCGAATCCGAGGATACGCGGATAAAATTCGTTACGGAGGGTCTGCTCTTGCGCCGACTTCTCGGCGGGAACGAGGGCGGCGACGCTTCCCGCATCGGCGCGATCGTCTTCGACGAGTTTCACGAACGGCATCTTTATTCCGATCTGACGCTCGCAATTGCACTTGAAATGCAGCGCACGACGCGTCCGGATCTGCTGATCGTCGTGATGTCCGCGACGCTCGACACGGAATCGCTCTCGACGTGGCTTTCTCCCTGCGAGACGCTTTCGGCGCAGGGGCGAATGTTTCCGATCGAAATCGAATATTCCGCCGCCGCGTCAGGGCTCGCGGGAACGCGGAATCGCGCCGGATTTCCGCCGCGCCGCGCGGTCTGGGATCACGCCGCCGCCGCGTTCCGCAAAGCGTATCACGACGAACCGGAAGGCGATTTTCTCGTCTTCATGCCCGGCGCGTATGAAATTTCGAAAACGATCGCCGCGATCGCGGGAACGCCGGAGGGACGCGATTGCGCGGTGTTGCCGCTCTACGGCGAGCTTTCCTCGGAGGCGCAGGACCGCGCGGTCGCTCCCGCGCCTGCGGGAACGCGCAAGGTCGTCGTCTCAACGAATGTCGCGGAAACTTCGCTGACGATTCCCGGCGTGCGCGTCGTCATCGATTCCGGCTTGGCACGCGTCGCTCGCTATGATCCGCATCGCGGCATCAACATGCTGCTGATAGAAAACATTTCCCGAAGCTCCGCGGATCAGCGCGCCGGACGCGCCGGCCGCACAGCACCCGGACGATGCGTGCGCCTTTGGTCGCGTTCGGAACACGAGAGCCGCGCCGCGCGCGACGTTCCCGAAATCCGTCGCGTCGAGCTTTCCGAAGCTGTTCTGCTTCTGAAAGCGGGCGGTATCCAGAATCTGGATGCCTTCCCGTGGTTCGAAAAGCCTGACGGGAACGCGCTCGCGGAATCGCTTTCGCTGCTGCGTGATCTCGGCGCGGTCGACGCGGCGGGAACACTGACGGCGACGGGCGCGGCGATGGCGCGTTTTCCGCTGCATCCGCGCTATTCTCGAATGATGCTCGCCGCCCGCGGACTCGGCTGCGCGCGTCAGGTCGCGTTTGTCGCGGCGATGGCGCAGGGGCGCGACGTCATGCTCGACCTTGCGGATCGCCGCCGCGCGGAGGAACGCGAGGAGTTACTCGGCGAAACGGATTCCGACTTTTTTCATCGGCTTACGCTGCTCGGCATGGCGCGGGAAAAAGATTTCGACGCCGAATTTTGCCGCCACTGGGGCATTCACGCGGGCGCGGCGCGGCAGGCGGACAAGCTCGCGGCGCAGTTTTTGAAAATCGCTGAGTCCGTTTTTTCGCGGGAACGCGGAGCGGACGCGGGAACGGAAAAAGAAGCGGATTCGGATGTCCACGATGCGGTGCGGCAGTGCCTTTTGCTCGGCTTTGTTTCTCAGCTCGCGCGGCGCATCGACGCGGGAACGCTGCGCTGCCGCCTTGTCCGCGGACGCGCCGGAGAACTGCGTCGCGGGAGCGCTGTGCGTCACGCAAAGCTTTTCGTCGCGGCGGAAGTCGAGGAAATTCAGACGCGCGGCGAAGTAACGGTTTTCCTTTCGCTCGCGACGGCGGTCGAGGAAGCGTGGCTCGAAAAATATTTTCCGGACGATTTTGAAACGCGGGATTCCGTTTTTTTCGATTCGGTTCAAAAGCGTGTGCTCACGCGGCGGGAACGCGTTTTTCGCGGTCTGGTCATGAGTTCGCGGGAACTGGCGGACGTCGCCGGAGACGCGGCGTCGCGCCTGCTCGCGGAAGAAGTGCTCGCCGGACGGCTTGCGCTTGAAAAATGGGATTCGCAGGTCGAAGCGTGGATTTGCAAAGTGAATTTCGCGGCGGCGCATTGTCCGGAACTGGGCATCGCGCCGATCGACGACGAAGGGCGGCGAATGCTCGTCGAAGAGCTTTGCCTCGGCGCGACGGCGTATCGCGATATCCGCGAGAAGCCGGTCTGGAAAACGCTTCGCGGCTGGCTTTCGCGGGAACAGGAAGCGGCGATGGAATCGCTTTTGCCGGATTCGATTTCGCTTCCGCGCAAAAAACATCCGGCGAAAATCGTCTACACGGAAGACTGCGAGGCGGTCGTCGGCGCGACGGTGCAGGAACTCTACGACGTCGCGGGAACGCGGCTGAAAATCTGCGGCGGGCGCGTGCCGCTCGTCGTGGAAGTGCAGTCGCCCGCGCGGCGGACGGTGCAGCGCACGACGGATCTCGACGCTTTCTGGAAAACTTCTTACGAACACGTGAAAAAAGATTTGAAAGGTCGCTATCCCAAACACGAGTGGCGCTGACGTTCCCGCGATGCGGAATGATTTTTTTTTCGTGTGAATATGTTTTTCTTTCATTTGAGACAATTTGCGGATAACCTTTTCTGCAATGAGAGGCTTGGATTTCATACCCCCCCCCCGAAAACTTAACTGAAAATTCCGTCGTCGGAATTTTCCTTTCTTCGTCCGCGCGTTTTTTGCGGAAATCGGCTTCTCTTCTCGCATTTGCGGCGGTTGTTGCAGGTTTTCGTCTCTTCCCGCGTTCGCGTGCGGCATTCCCGCGCGGAATTTTTCCGCAGATGCGGAAGACAGGTTCGTCGTCTGTAAATATTGCGGTCGCACGGCGAGTTCCGCCCGTTTTCTTTCTGCGATGGGGTCATGTCCTCAGGCCCCGTCGAAACGTCATGTGGCACTCCGCGGTCCGAATCCGACGGAGCGCCGCGTTTATATCTGCCGCTGGTGCGGCTTCAAGGCGCAGAGCGTCCGCTTGCTGACGTCGCTCCCGTGCTCATCCAATCCGAAAGGAAAACGCCACGTTCCCGCATCGTGACGCCGTCGCATTCTCCTTTCTCGATCTTCATAACATAACTATATGAGCCGTTTTTACAATCGAAATTTAACACCAGAAAACATTATGCCGAATCTGAACAAACTCACGCCGGAACAGGCGAAAGAATTATTCGACTGGTATTGGACCTACGGTTGCAAGCGGAAGGGCGCTTATTTGCTTTCCCGCGGCGGCTGGTTCGATAAGCTCCACAGAACGCTTTCCCGCTATTCGGACATTCGGTTTTCCGAAACGCATTTCAAGCGTCCTGCGGTCGCGATATGGGGACCGTCGCAGTCGGGAAAATCGACGTTGCTGGCGACTTTTATCGACCACGAGGACGGCGCGCTGAATTGGGCGGGAGACAATTTCAAGTTCGTCGCCAGCGAGGGCAAAAGGCTGAATCCGAATAACCGCGGGAGTGACGCGTCCGGATGCGTTACCCGCTACGTGATGCGCAATTCCGTTCTGCATGAGGACGCTCCTGCCGAGATTCAGTTCGCGCGGGAACGCGACGTTTTCATGTCGCTTGCCTTCGGATATCTTTCCGAGATGGAGGGAATTGATAAAGACGGACGCCAGAAGTATTTCGACGCGGAAAGTCTGCGGAAGCTACTTGAAGACGCGAAGGGCGGCAGGTCGAATTTTTCGCCGAAGAAAGAATTTTTCCCGATGCTGGCCGCGGTCGCCGACGTGCTGGAAGCGCTGATTAAGGCGAAACAGGAGCGTTATTCCAATCTCGGAGGAAATCAGTGGGCGGTCTTGCGCAACGATATATTCAACTGCGATGCGCTTCTTGAGAGCGAAGATTCCGTGATGAACTTCGCGGCGGAAGTGTTTTGGGACGGCTGGGAAAGCCTCACGGACATCTGCTGGGATCTTTTGGGAAAACTGAAAGAAATCACGCGCAGGTTTTCGGGAAAGAAGGTTTTCTGTTCGTTGGATCTCGCTTCAATCCTTTTGGATATCGCGGCGGCGGAAAATGCCGAAAGCAAAGAAAAAATCGCCGACTTCGGCATTGACGAAACCGCTGCAGACGCTGTCGTCATCGGAAGGGGACACGGCGCGTTCTCAGACGAAAACGATTTTGCCTTGACGCAGGCGCTCGTCGCCGTGCTGGTGATTCCTCTGCGGGACCGCGTCATCGAGAAAGCGAATCCCGCGCTCTTCGAATTGCTGAAGATTGCGGACATCGTCGATTTTCCGGGCATCGCCAACGAAGAGCGAGGCGTTCGGGGAACGCAGCTGAACAATGAAATTCTGAAAGCGAACCGACTTTTGGGGCTGACCAAGGTGCTCAAGCGCGGGAAGACGGCATCCATCGTCATCGGCTATTCCCGCAATCTCGATATTGATGTTTTCGCGTTGCTGATGCGCATGAATAAATATCCGCCGAAGCCGGATCAGCTGAATGCGGGCATCGCTTCGTGGTTCGCCGAAATGCTACAGAAGGATTTTAGCGAGAGAACCGCGGCGGAACTTCCGATAAACATCGTCCAGACGTTCGCTTCGGAGCTGGTGAATTCGGTCCGTCAGACGGCGATTAACAAAAAAGGTTTGCGCGAAATATTTGAAAAGAACGACAGACTCGGAGCGCTCTGCAAGCCTGGCTGCGTAAAGTATTTCGCCGTCAATTATCCTCAATTTAAACCGGAATGCGATATTTCAGCGGAAGGTGAGGAACTGGGGAGAATCATCGAAAAAATCGAAAACGACGGCACTTTTTCGGAGCATTACGCGGGAACGTCCGAGTCTTTGCGCCAGATGTGCGGGCTCAGCGGTCCCGGCGGGAACGACGGCGGTCGCACGTATCTTTTCGAATATCTCCTCAAACAGGTGAAGAGTTCCACACGGCAGAATCTGCTCGACCGGAAAAAGCGGGCTCTCGGTGACGATTTTTCGTCCGTAATTGAAGAAGCCATACCTGCAGACGGAGACGAAAATGCTCGACGGAGAGAAGATATTCAGCGGGTCTACGATGGCATCGTGAAGCGCGCGGCATGGGACCATGAAATCATTTCTCGGGAGATTCTCCGCTTTTCGAATATTCGTCCGGAAGACCTGGCACCCGTTCCCGTCGGCGTTTCCGAAGATGTTTTCCACAAATACAGCGAAGATGTCCTTGACAAGGTGAAGTTCTCGCTTACGCAGTCCCGACTCGGGACCGCCGTAGGCGTCGAGGAAGAATTCATCGGTAGCAGAATCGCCGCTTATTTCATGGACGGAATCTCTTCACGGGAACTGAAAAAATGGATTTGCAAAAATCTGTCGGTGTTGGCGCAGAGCGACACCGATGACTGGAAAGCCGCCGCAAGACGCCCTCTCGCGCTTCACTTAGCGGCGCAGCTTTTGAGACGCGGAAAAGACGAACGGCATCGTGACGATGCTCAGGATTACTTCAGCCGCGTCTCAGAAAAAGCCGACGAGGACATAGATTATCGGTACTCTCCGGACTATGTTTCCGTAATTGCTCCGTTCCTGAAAACGCTGAAAAACATAGCGCAGGAAAGCACAAATTCTCGCGGGTGTCAGGAAGGCGACAACGAGCTTCGCGCCATCATCAATTCATTAAACGATTAACCGGAAAGTTCGCATTATGTCAGAAGAAACAGAAGAAATCAAATTCAATTTGTTTCCCGATACAGGGCATCATTACCTGTTCATTCCCTTGAAAGACAGAGGTCTCGCACAAGCACAGGCGGAGAGTAAGGTGTGGCACTGGATCGATTCGTATCCGTGGCTTCTTTGGCGTAGCGGCGAGAAGAACGGCGAGTCCGGCATATGGTTGTGCGCAGAAACGAATCAGGGAACGACGGCAAGAGCCGTTTTTTCCAAGGACGGCGAGCACGGAGACGGAAATCCGCCGGAAGAATCGAAATCTCCGTATGTCGCGGAATCGTCTTCGGGCTCGCTGGGAAATAAACGGTTCAGCCTGCCAGTCGACACGGACAAGAAAATACGGATTGAATGGCAAAAAGCAGGAGGAAAAGATCCGCTGGACGTGGACTTGATCGTCGATTTCGGGAACACGCGGACAACCGTGTTGGCATTGGAACATAAGCAAGAGAAAGGACGGACGGATCTGGTCGACTGTTGCAAATCCGTTTTGTTTTTGCGGCGCGGAGAAGAATTCGACGGCGAAAGCCTTAAGGAACGGAACAACGAGGATTCTTCCCGAAAGATTGTCGATTCCTGGTTTGTGCTGAGAGAACCGGAGTTCTCGGAACAGGAAACGCGATATGAGATTTCCCGCTATGAGACGGGAATGGAAACGCGCAAGGCGAAATTTTTCGGGAAGAAGAACGTCCCAGTTTGGCAGGAGAAGAAATATACGGCTCAGATGTTCGTCGAGGTTTCGCCGACGGTAATGGGATCGGAGTGCGAAGAGCGGCTTCGCCAGTCGAATTTGGGAAAGGGGGAATTTTTTACGATGAGTTCTCCCAAGCGCTTTCTGTGGGACAACGAAGTCGGCGCGGTCGGACGCGAAGGCAACATGGAATGGGGAATGCTTTCTCGCCGATCGGACGCGGACGTGAAGACACTTTCGGGAACGATTTGCCGCTACACTTACGAGAACGGACGCGACTGGGAAATCGACAACCCGCCATTCATGGACAAAAACGACCGTCCGACGAGCAATCCGAAGTATCCGGGATTTCCGCGGCGAGAGGCCATGGTTTGGGCGGCGCTGAACATCCTTGAAACCGCTTTTCGCGAAATCACGTCGTTCAAGTGGCGGGAACGCGATGTGCAGGGGATTGTCCGCAGGGTGAAGACCGTTTCCCTGACGTTCCCGTCCGGCTGGGTCGCGGACGAAATGCGCGCCTATGAGCGGGCGTGGAAACGCGCGGCGGATATTTTCGCGCTCTCTCATTTCGCGAACCCGAAGGCGGATCGTCCGGAAGTCAAAATGGAAGTCGACGAAGCGGTCGCGTCTCAGCTGCCTTTCGTTTATTCCGAAATCAGACGGCTCGGCGGGGACGTTTCCGCCTGGATTCGCCTTTTCGGCAAAGGCGAATCCGCGCGCGTGATGACCATCGATGTCGGAGGCGGCACGATGGACGTGTCCGTCGTGGAATATCGCGACCATTGTGCCGATGCCGGAATTTCCGGGGCCCATTTAGAATACAAGCTTCTTTTTCGCGACTGCAACACCAACGCCGGAGACAATGCCGTCAAGCGCATTATCGAGAAGTTGCTTCTGCCGGGGATTTTCAACTGCTGCGATCGTCTTCAGGGCGACGACGTCGACGGGAATAGGCGAAAATTCAAGGGACTTTTCGGAAAGTCGCCGTCGGAAGCGGCGGACAGGGCGATACGTTCCCGCATCGCGAAACTTGTGTTCGTTCCCGTTGTCCGCAGGTGGCTGGGGTGCCTGTGTTCGGGAAACACGCGCGGCATTACCACCGGCGACGACGGCAGGCCGATGAGCATCGAAGATCTAATCGGAGAAGTCGGGCGCGATGCGCTTGTTGATTTGGAGCGTTTGCTGGGAGAGACGTTCGGCGGAGATACGACGAAACTGGTGCTGGATACGACGAGACCGATTTCGTTTGACGCTGAAACCGCGAAAAAGTGCATCCGCGACGTGCTTGACCGAGGAATCACGCCGATTGCAAAAATCATTGCTGCGCTGGACGTGGATATCGTTACGGTCAGCGGAAAAATTACGGAAATTCCGGATATCCGCGACATGCTTCAGGAACGTCTGCCCGTTCCCGGGCAGCGGATCGTTACGATGAAGAACTACATGGCGGGGAACTGGTATCCGATGTCGCAAGAAGGGCGCATCGCCGACGCGAAAACCGTTACGGTCGTCGGCGCTGCGCTGCTACGCGCGATTCGAAACGGACTTATCGACGGATGGACGATCAAAAGCGACGGCGATTTGCGCCCGCCACCGAATTATTGGGGCGTGCTTCCGGCAAGCGAACGCGGCGGATTTCAAGGAGATAAAAAAATCATTACGCCGACAACGAACGCAAGCGAAGATTGGTTTCGGATTCGTATCGGAAGCCGAATCGGGCGCCTCTCCGTTCCGTCCCGCATTTCGCGTCCCGAACAGGTTTACGAGCTACGCTGGACCGATTTTGAACGCAGAAAGCAAGGCAATAAGACGATGACGATTATTGAGGCAAAATTCAGAAGGGAGATTTCTCCGCAGGGAGAATCTCTGGTTCTGACGGAGGTTCGCGGGCTAGAAGGGGAACCGCGCGTCGATTTGGGCGACGTGGAGCTTAAACTTTGCACGATGGAACGTGAGAGGTTTTGGCTGGACGAAGGATGCTTCAATGTTCGGTTTGAAGAAAACTGAAATCCGGGAAAATTAACGAAACGAAAAAATATGGGAGAAAGTATAATGATTTTCGTGGATCGTCACTGGCGCGAGCTTTGCGTCGTCGGCGTAATCCTAATCCTAATCCTAATCGTGCTTCTTCGGTATTTGTGGCGCAAGGAACGCGACGGTCGGGGTGCGGAAAAGCCCGTTCCCGCAGAGCAGGATCGCATGAACGACGGTCTTTTTTCCGACGACACTCCTGACGACGAACGAGCGTCAGAAATTGACGCCCTTCGTCGGCGAAATGAAGAGCTTCTTCAAGAAAATGAAAACCTTTGTCAGCGAATTAAGCAGAAGGATGCAATCTTGGGAAAGAACCAGAGCCAAGTCGACCAGGAAAAACAAACGGCGGTAGCTGAGGCGGAAGAGCGGGTTCGCAAGGAATACGAGAAGAAGCTGAGTGACCGGGAGACGGAGCTTCTGGCGAAGTATCGGGCGCGGCTGCAAGGGAAAGAGCAGGAATTCGCATCGGAAAAACGCCGCATGGAAGACGAAAAGCGTTCGCTGATCAAGCGATACGAAGAAGAGTCTGCACGGAAAGACGAGGAACTTGCGCTCCGTGCAAAGGAGAGTGCCGAAATGCTTTCCCGTTTTTGGCCGAATCCCACCGACGGGAACGCGGATCTGACTCCGGTGTTCCGTGCCTGGGTCACGGAGATGCGTGACGCGGAAACGGTTTCCGCTCCGGTGATGGGAATGCTCTCGCAGTTGTTCTGCTGGAAATCCGCCGTTGCCGACGGTGCGCTGAAACGGCAGTATGACGCGCTTGCCGAATTCAGCCGAAACTTCATCAAATGGTGTGCGTCGCAGAACAAATCGACGGAGGAAACGTGGGAACTGGCGGATAAGTTTGCCGCGGCGTTCAACGAAAACGTCTTCCCGAAAGCGGAAATCGCCTCGGAAAAGAGATACAGGGTTTTCGTTCCGGAAATTTCTTCCGCCTACAACGCAAGGCAGATGTTCCCGAGTTTCCGCGGAGAAAAAGCGGGAAGCGTTTCTAAAATCGAGTCTTGGGGCATTGTCGAAACCGGAAAGTCCGCGACGGTTCAAAAGCGTGCGGACGTCGTATTGAAATAGCACAAAAGGCTTCGTTATGGGCGAATACGTTTTAAAATTCGTTAAGACGGGAAAACAACCCGACAGCATCCCCGGCATCGAAATCAAATATAGTCCGGAAAATCTGTTTTACATCGACCAGATCAAGGGCAGGGCGTTTTGGGACGATGCGGACACGCGGCGGATAATGTCCGAGCGTTTCAAGCGTTATATGGCGAGCATGGAGCCGCTGGACGGGAACCGCGTTCGCGCGCGTCTGTTCTGCGGAAAGACGGAAGTGCTCTCATGCAGTTTTCCGTATTCGACGCACGGGAAAAAACTCTCGAAACAGGAACTCGACGGATACGCTGCTCGCTTGGAAAAACTCGGGGAACTCGGACGTTCTCCCGATGCGAGCGAGCGGATGAGCGATATTTCAAACCGTTTTCCCGTCGCGGATCCGAAGGAGGATCCCGAACTCTTTCGCGTTTACAAATACGACGGAGAATGGCGGCTTGCGGTAATCTGGGGGCTGACGGGAACGACGGGCGAAAAAATCGCGTCGGTGGGAACGCACCGCCTGCCGGTGAGCGGAGATCGCCGTTCTTGGGCGAAGCTGCTGATTCTGCTACTGTCACTGCTACTGTCGCTGCTGTTGGCGGCGTTGATCGGACTGCTGTGCTGGCATTATTTCGGAAAGGAAAAAGTCGGCGGCGACGACGCCGTAATCGCCGTCGAAGACGAAAGATCCGGTCTGCGTCTGGAACGTGGCGAAGCGCGGCTTCTGCCGGACGGAAAATATGAAATGCCCGCGCGCTTCTGCGTCGGAGAAAAAGCGCGGCGTCCGCGGGCGTTCTGCGACGGAGAGGAGATTACAATCGCACCTGTCGGACCGACGGAAAAGTTTCTGACGCTTTCCGCGGGAGAACATGTTCTGGAGCTGCGGGAAGACGCGTTTCTGCCGCCGCCGAAGGAATTGTCCCTGCGCTTCACGCGTCCGTCCCCGTCCGCCTCTCACGACGGGGACATGAGGGGAAGTCAGACTGCGTCTGCGCCTTCAGCCCGAACGGACATATCCTCTGCGGGAACGCGACCTGTCGAATCTGAAAACGGCGGTTCGGTCGGCGACGATTCCGCTTTCGGGGGCGAAGATATTCGAGCCGTCGCTGAGGGTAAGCCGCCTCAAAAACTCTCATCTTCCCAAGCGTATAAGCTCGACTACAATTATACGTCAGGCGGCGATTCCGAATTCGGAACGGTCGAGATTCGGGTCAAACAAAAGCCGTTCGGAACGAAACTGCGTTCCGTGGTTTATAACGGAGTGCCTGCCGAGCGCGTCGGCGACGATTGCTTCTGTATCCGAGGCATTTCCGCAGATGCCGGGATAACGGAGGCTCGGTGTGAATTCAGCGACGGGTCCAGCATCGTGTGCGATTTCAAGGAAGTCTTAAAATGAAAAAAAGAATGTTCATTTTCCTGTCGTCTCTGTGCATGGCGAGCGGATGCGCGGACTGATTTCTGCCCGAACCGTGCGCGCCTTATGTGCGAGCGGCATACGAAAAAGCGAAAACGGGAGACAAATCCGCGCAATACGAGTTGGGAAGCTATCTGCAGCGCGGGGACGGCGTGCCCGAACCCGATGCTTCCGGTGCGGTTTATTGGTATGAAAAATCTTCCGCTCAGGGCTACGTTCCCGCGAAAAACAATCTCGCAAATCTTTACCTTTCCGGCGACGAGAGCGTCCGCGACGAGGAACGGGGACGGGAACTGCTCTACGCGACGGAAAACGCAGGCGAACTTGAAAACGAAAACTGAATCCTGAAAAAAATCAAATCATGGCAAGAATCTGCATTCTTGGAATCAAAAGCGCGGGAAAGACGGTCTTCATCTCCGTTTTGGCGAATCGTTATCGCGAAATCAGAGACGGAAAACCGTATATGGAATTCAAAAACGTTCGGACGAACCGATACGTTTCCGAAATTTGGGATAAGCTGACGCGGGAACGCATGTGGCCGGATTCCACGCCTCCGGGCGAACGGCTGGTTTTGCAATGGGGACTACATGCGCCGGATGGGCAGGAGCATTTTATGAAAGTGCTCGACGCTCCCGGGCAGGACGTCGCGGCTATTTTTTCCGAAGCGGAGAGCCTTTCACCTTCGCAGAAAATTCTCGCCGAAAACATAAAGGAATCCGACTGTATCGTTTTTCTCATCAATCTACGGGAAATCATTCAGGCGGAATCGGCGAAAGCGGCGAAAGATCGCTCCGATTACGAGAACCCGATCGTCATCGCGATAACAAAACTGCTGGCGCGCCGCGTGCGTGTGGCGATTCTCCTGTCTCAGCATGACCGTCTGAAAAACTATCTCCGCGAAGAGAAAAACTTTTTCTGCGACAGCGAAGAAGAAGGCAAAGAGCGGACGCTTGCGAGCGAGACGGCGGGAACACCACCGGCGATAGACGTGCTGAAACGCTTCCTGCCCTCCGCCTACGGCGCGTTGAAAGATCGCCTCGCGCGGAAAGATTCCGGCGTCTATGTCGACTTCGTTTCCGCCGTCGCAGACACGGAACTGGTCGCGGACGAGACCAGTGGGAAAATGCTGAGCCGTCCCTGCGAGAATTTCGGATCTTACGGGCTGGACGAAGCCGTGGCGTGGATGGTGAATTCGCTTTCTTCGGCGCATCGGGATCGCGTCGATGAACAGTTCGCCCGCGTGAAAGAGTCGCGCGTTCGGCGGGCGGTTATTTTCTTTTTGATTGCGGCGGTTTGCGCGAGAGCGGCGATGATTGCTCCACAGATGCTTGAAGATCACATGAAAAAGAGTGCGAAGACAGAATTCGATCTTATTCTTGAAGAGGATGAAGCGGTATTGAAGCGCGAGATGTCTGAAAATAAAAAGAAGGATGATCAGATTTCCGCTGAGCGGGAAAAGCTGAAAGGCTATTTAGACAAGGAATATACCTGGAGGATCGTAGACGGGAGAGAATACTCGTGGCGGATTTACGGCGATAGTGATACGCGTTTTCTTCAGAAAGATGATGTGTATTTAAAAAACCTGTCGGAAGAGACCTGGGTGAACGCAAAAATGGAAATCACCCCTAACTCTTCCAGCGAGGAACCGTTTACGCTGAATTTTGGAAATGTCGCTCCAGGGGAAGAGGTCATGAGGCCTTACGTGTGCAATTTCCACGAAATGGGCGGTAAAGTATCTCTTAAAATCGAGGTGCGCGATTACAAGAAAGAGAAAGAAAACAAGGAGCGTTTTTCCGCGGAAAATAAAAAGCTGGATGAAAGAAAACTCGCGCTTGCGCAGGACCTCAAGCAGGCACACGCGCGGAAAGAAGATAGCGACTCCAAAGCCGAACGGCAAGAAGCGCAGGCGATCGAAGACGCCGCGAACAGGGCGAAATATGTCAAAATCGCCGGCATCGTCGCCGCCGCGTTATTCCTTTTCTGCGCGCTGGTCGATCTCGCGACTTTGCCGTTCGAGCAGGCGCGCATTCGTCGCCGCGAGAAAAAAAATCAGGACGCATCAGACTTTTCATCGATACAACAGAGAGAGGAACAGCTATGATTCATTGGTTTGCTTACGATCACTTCAATCCTGCAAATCCTTCCGAATATTGGCGTAGTGTTCCCGAAGGAACGCCGCTTCCAGATTATGCGAAATTCATTCCGACCGAAGAAATTCCAAAGGCATTCCCGTCGTCAATCGAATGTAATTCATGGCGCGGCGGCGACTTCATCGCGGGAATGAAAATTTCCGCCGAACGCGCCTGCATTTTCAGAATTTTTGATGGCGGGAACGATTGTAAAGGGCGACGCAATCGCTGGGTGATGCTCATGGCGGAGGGCGACCGTGAGGATTTCGCGGGAACGGATCTTTTGTCCGCTGTGGACAGCGAGACGTTTAACGCGTTCGCCGCGAGCGCGAAAAAAACCGACGGTTGCACCGCCCGCGCACCAAGAGCCATGGTGGAACTCCTCCGCGGCGAAGCTGTCCGAGCCTTGTTTCGAGCGCATTGACGGTGCGGACGCGGATAGAAAAATCCGGGAGATGTCCAAGGCGTTTTCCTCCACGCCGAACTCGGAAGGCTTGATTTTGGTCCGACGCTCGGGAACGAGCCTGCGCGCGTCCGTTTCTGTCCGCATCAATCGAGCGCACGAAACGTCGTCTGTTCCGCGAAATGCCGCGTCCGGCGCAACAAGCCGATTTTACGAAAAAAGGACGGAATCTCCGCCTCCGCGCGACGTTCCCGCGTCCGCCGTGTGCGGGCGACGGAAATTGCCGATATTCTTGTCGTTCGCCGTCGGCTTCTTGTGCGCAGGGATTCTTTGGTATATCTCGTATGGCGCGCTTAACGGAAAGTACAACGACCTTGAACGTAAGCTCGAAGGAAAAGAATCACTTGTGCGAGAGTTGGAAAATGACAAAACGCGCTTGAAAGAAAAAATAACATCCTTGAAAGGTGAGAACGACCGCCTGACGAAACGTAATGAGGAGTTGAATAACAGGCTGAACGGTCAAGATGAGACTTCCTTTCTAGGGCAGATGTGCGCGCAAATCACAAAACACCTGCACGCCTTTGAAGAAAGTTTTAATAGACAGATGGAGCAGTTGGATCAGATGAAGAAAGCAGCTCTCAAGGAACTTGAAGAAAGCGTGAAGGAAATTCAGAGCAGGATAGACAGAGTTAAAGACAGTTCGAAGGTGCAGCCGCTGCCGGATTCGTCCAAATTCGGCAAATTTGAAAAAGGCGAAGGTAACTACGCATTCAAATTCATAATTGAATCCTGGAAAAAAGAAAGGTCGTCTATCGTCTGGCATGGCAAAAACGACGTGGTTTTCATCATTTGGATTCCGGATTCCTACCCTACTGACGAGGCGATAGAAGTATGTATGCCCGAAAAATTTGAGGTTTATCCGACCTGGTGTTTCTACTGCAACAAGTGCTCAGATTGACGCGATGGCGGACATCTGCATCCTTGGGCTCAGTGGCGCAGGGAAAACGGTTTTTATTTCCGTTCTGACGAGCCGTTTCCGCGAAATTCGTGACGGCGAACCGTATTTCGCTTTTAAAAATGCGGGAACGAATCTCTACGTTGCGACCGTCTGGGATAAACTGACGCGTGATCGCGAGTGGCCGGATTCCACACCGCCGGGAACGCGGCGGGTTTTGGAGTGGATACTGCACACACCGGACGGGAACGAACACGCGCTACACGTTCTCGACGCGCCGGGACAAGACGTGGCGGCGGTTTTTTCTGCGGACGATGCGACCGAACTCAGTCCGAACCAGCGAGAACTCGCGTCCCGAATCGAATCTGCGGGCTGCGTCGTTTGGCTCATCAATCTGCTGGAAATCAGGCTGGCGAATTCCGCGGCGGAGCGCGCAAATTATGAATCCGCCGTCGTCGTGGGAATTCTTCGCCTGTTGGCGCGCCGAGTGCGCGTCGCCGTTCTGATCGCGCAGCATGATCGCCTGAAAGCGAACTTGTATTCCGGCATCGGGTTCGTCAGCGACGACGAAAGCGCGGAAAAAACGCTGAAAACGGAAACGGCGGGCGTTTCTCCGCTTGACGTGATTCGCGAATCGCTCCCGTCGGCATACGCCGTGCTGAAATCCCGGATTGAAAAACGCGATCCGCTCGTTTATCTGGATTTCGTTTCCGCTGTCGCGGACACGGAAACGGTGCGCGATGCCGACGGAACCCTGCGGTCGCGTCCGGCGGAGAATTTTTCGTCTTACGGACTTGCCGAGGCGTTGGCGTGGATTTCCTCGAGCGTAGAGGGAATCGAACGCGAGAACAAGGCGGCGGTCCGGATCGCGACAAAAACGCACGTCCGCGGGAACGCTTATCACATCGGATTCGCGAAAGCGACGAGGAGGCTTTATGCGCGAATGTTCAATTTTTCCGGACGCGCCACGCGTTCGGAGTTTTGGAAAGGATTGTCGGTTTCGATTACCGTGTTTTGTCTGTTGAGGTTTGTTAGTGCGGAAACGTCGCTGGAAGTTGCTTTATCACTTTTATTACTATTACCATTTGTTGTCGTTATTCCGCTCTTCGCTCTAACGGTTCGGCGTGCGCATGATATGGGTGTTTCTCTTTTTCGTTTTTTACGTATAGGTGGAGGTATTGTTTTGCTTATTGTTTTGCTTGGAATGATTTTTGACGACATCTTCAAAAGCGAGGTCATATTTAGCTCTGTCTCCATCGTTCTCGTTATTTGTGTTTTCGGGATTTTCCTCATCGCCTTGTGCTTGTGTGATTCCGATGTCGGCAGGAATAAATACGGCGACTCCGAGAAATATCCTGATGATGCGCGTGCTTGATGTCGCGCGGGAACGCGTGCGGAGTTATTTTTCATTAAACGAGTTATTTTGATCGAAAGAGAGACAATAAAACAAAGAATACGAAGAAGATGATGAAGAGAAAAATCCTTTTGCTGATTGCCGTTTCCGCGCTGGGCGTTCCCGTTCCGGCGCTTTTCTCCGCCGAGGATTTCGCGCCGGCGGTGCGGGCGGAAGCGCGAGTTGTCGAGTTCGACGTTCCCGTGCTGAGCGTCTGCGGGAGCGGAGAAAATGCGGAAGGGCGGTTTTCCCGTCTGCCGTTCAAGTTCCGGCGGACGACGGCGGAGGCTCCTTTCCGCGTGTCGATCAGTGACGACGTCTCGGGCGGGAGCGGCGAGGAGATTCGTTCGAGCCTTTGGAGTGCGGCGACGGTCGCGGCACTGATGCGCGGAGATTTGATGAGCGGCGTTCGGCTTAGTGTCGATTTTTCCGGAAACGTGGACGAACCGAGCGCGGGTGGCGTGCTTTGTCTCGCGATTTTGAGCGCGCTCGACGGACGCGAATTTCCGAAGGACTTCGCGATGACAGGAACGATTCTGCCGGACGGGAGCCTCGGGCTTGTCGGCGGCATCGATAAAAAAATGGAGGCGGCAGCGAAAGCCGGAATCAGGCGCGTGTGCATTCCCGCGCTGGGGCGGGTGGAAAACGACGGGAACACGAACCTCTTTGGGGATCTGGTCAAATGGGCGGAGTAGCTCGGCATCGAGCTGATTCTCGCGGAAACGGCGGAAGAAGCTTATGCAGCGGCGCATCGTCTGCCGCTTCCGGAGAGGAAGACGGTTTCGGAGCGGGCGGCGTTGAGTCTGCCGCGGGAACAGGAAGAAGCCTAGTTTTCCGGATTTTTTGATAATTTCAACGCCTGCGGCGCAATCGCGCGGCGGCACGAAACGGAAATCGAACAGCAGGATCCGTTTTTGTCGCGCTATGCGGAAGAGTGCTATCGTCGTTCTTTGAGGCTGTTGAGAGCGGGATATTTTCAGCGGGCATGGGAAAATTCATTCGAAAGCCTGCTGTTTTGGCGCGCGTGGGATGAATCCTCCGCGTTGAAAGAAGCGTTTTGGCGCGCGCGACCGAATGCGATGAAATCTGTCTTCGAAGCTGCGCTGGCGGATTCCGACGCCGCCGCGACGGACGCCGACAGAAACCTGCTCGTCGAGTTCCGGAATTATCTGGGGGGGGGGAGAAATTAAAAGACGCTCCGACCGCGCCGCGTTCGTCTGAGCGCGGGGACGGCGTTCCCGCGGAATCTTGGGGCGTCGGCTATTATCGCGACGCGCCGTGGGAAACGGAAATTTCCGCGCAGTTCGAGCCGGTGCTTTCGTCGGCGGATTCGGACGCGTGGAGAACCTTTTTCAGACGGGAATTGAAGACGACGTGTCGAAAGTCGGCACGAAGCGTGAAATCGTAATGCAGATGAACCTGTCGGGGTATCAGGAAATTCTTGCCCGCGTCGGGCTTGCCCGAAAAAACGAAGGCTCTTATTTCCTGAAGATCGCTGAGGTTACGCCGCAGATTCGAGGAAACGCGAATTTGGCGAAGGCGGCGAATTTTTATTACTCCGCGCGCAACGCCGTTTCCGAAAATTTGCGCAACGGATTTCGTGACGAGGTTTCCGAGGACGACGATCGGTATCTGTGGCGTTTCATCTACGGTTGCAACGGGAGCGACGAGCTCTGCGACGCCGTGCGTCTGGGAAAAAAGGAATCGGATCCGAGCTACAACGCGCTGGCGCGCATCATTGCCGACTGCCGGCTGTTGGCGCAGGGGGCGGCTCTTCAGATCAAATACGGTCCCGATGTCGGAGCCGTGGAATCGGAGTCGCTCGGCGTCAATTCTTACGAGAACACCTATTTTCTGGACGCGCTCATCCGCACGGCGCGGATTCAGGCGCTGAACAGCATCGGCGAATGTCGGGAACGCAACATTCCGTGTCCGGCGGCGCTTTCCGCGTTCGTCGAAGCGGACACTTCCCGCGGCGATTTCGCGCGGGATCAGCTTTTCGACATGCTGGCGAATTATTGGACTGCGGGCAACATCGCTCAGGCGCTGACGCTTTGTTTCGATCCGCAACCGACGACGGAGGAGGCCGCGGCGCGCGGGAACGCCGCCGCGCAGTTCCTGCTCGGACGTCGCGCTACACTGCGCAACGATATTGATGCCGCACGCGAATTTTTGTCGAAATCCGCGGCTCAGGGCGACGCCCGCGCGCAGTATTATCTGAGCCATCTTCTCGATGACGGAAATGTCGTGCGGGATTTGCTGGAAAAATCCGCGGCGCAGAATTTCATTCCCGCGCAGGAGGAGCTGGCCTCTGTGTATTGGTTCGGAGACGAGGATGCCGGCGTCGAGCAAGATAGGAAAAAGGCGTTCAAACTTTTTGAGAAAGCGGCGGAGGCAGGGTCTGTCACGGCGCAGGAGGTGCTCGCGAATATTTATATTAACGAAGACGAAATCGTCGAAGTCGACGCGGCGCGCGGTCATGCGTGGCGACGGATCGCGGCGGAGCGCGGGGACGCGTTTGCGCAGTTTTGGCTGGCGTACGATTTTTCGCGAGGCACGCCGTGGAGCGGAAAAAATGCGGAAAGCGCAGCGCGCTGGTTTTCCCGCGCGGCGGAACAGGGGAATGCCTCAGCTCAGAGTCGGCGCGGCGAGTGTTATTCTTACGGGAACGGCGTCGAACGGGATTTGGAGAAAGCGTTCGGCTGGTATTTGAGGTCGGCGAAACAGGGAGACGAGGTCGGGCAGTTCAACGTCGGGATCTGCTTTCTTTTCGGACACGGCGTGAGGCGGAATTACGCGCAGGCGGTGCGATGGTTGAGAGAAGCGGCGGAAGCCGGAAACAAGGTCGCGAAGATGTTTCTTTCCACGTTGCAGATGCCTCGCGTGCATGTTCCCGATACCGATTTTTTCATCGGCGCGCACGAGGTCCGACAACTCGAATACTGGATGTTGATGGATGTCGGAAATTCTTCCGCGAATAAAGGCGATGATCTGCCCGTGGAAAACGTTTCCTGGGACGACGCGATGGAATTTTGCCGCCGGCTCACCGCCTAGGAACGCGCGGCGGGAACGATTCCGGACAATTACGAGTATTCGCTCCCGACGAAGATTCAGTGGATCACCGCGTTTCGTGCGGGAACGAATACGCCTTACAATACGGGCGCGACGGAAGAGGATCTCGCCCGCGCCGGCTGGTATGCGGGAAATTCCGGAAACCGTTCGCACGCGGTCGGACAAAAAGAGCCGAACGCATGGGGCATTTACGACATGCACGGGAACGTCTGGGAATGGTGCGCGGACGCCGCCGAAAACAACGATTCCATGCGCGTCGTGGAAGGCGGGAGTTTCCTCGAAAACGCGGAAAACTGCGCGTTTAGAAACAGCATATCGAATCGGGAAAAATCGAAAACTTTCCCGGACGTCGGTTTCCGCGTCGTGTTGATTCCGTCTTCCCGCTGAGCCGCGTTCCCGCGCGGGAACGCGCCGCCGGCGCATTCACTGAATTTTTGCGTTCCTTCGCGGCGGAAGCGGCATTAGGATTTTTGAAGAAAAAGCCGTTCCCGCGATGCGGAAAATCATAC
>CAZWIK010000008.1:0-16735 GCA_964633895.1 uncultured Enterobacteriaceae bacterium
TGGGGGGGGGGTATCGTTGCCGTCTATGAAACTGATTTCCTGTCTTTCAATCATTTGTTCGCTTTTCGTCTGTGCGTCCTGCACGTCGAATTATTCTTCTCCCGCCCGAGAGGAGCGGCTGACTGTCGCCAAAGCGCAAAAAGAAATCAAAATCGGAATGTCTTCCGCGGAAGTCGTCGAGGCACTCGGCTCGCCGAACATGGTTACGACGGATTCCGAACGGCGCGAAACCTGGGTTTACGACAAGGTGTCGACGACCGTTTCGTCAAAATCGTCTGAAAGCGGCGTTTGGCTTCTGCTTTTCGCCGCTTCGGGTTCGTCCGCGCGCGCGTCGTCGAATCAGCGGACGCTGACGATTATCGTCAAATTTGACGGCGAGGGGAAAGTGCGCGATTTCGCGTATCGCACGTCCACGTTTTGACGGAGCGGAAATCTGTTCCCGATGAAAAAGATTCTTATTTGTCTTTGCCTCGCGTGCTTCGTATTTTCCGGATGCGTGAGCTACGAGAAAGCTTTGTCGCTTGACAAGAATTACATGAAGCGGCGGCAGCAGGAATCCCGTTATTTTGACACGACGGACGGCGAGCTTTTGGTCTACGCTGCGACGCAGCTTTTGCAGGACATGGATTATACCTTGAAAGCCGGCGACATCGATTTGGGATTTGTCGCGGCGTCGAAGCTTATGGAGGGTGCGAGCGTCGGAGAGGTGATAGCCATCGCCTTTCTCGCGGGGCTAGGGGGAACGCAGCCGGTTTATGCGGACAATCAGGAAATCGTCGTCGCCGTCGTGATTCAGAAATCGGTCAACAGAGATGGGTATGTTGTCCGCGCGGAATTCGCGCGGGAAATAACGATGAACACGGGGCAAAAACAGTATCAGAAAATTAATGACGACGAAATCTACCGGACGTTTTTCGACCGGTTGGCGCAGTCTCTCTTTTTAACGGCACATGAGATTTAAAATTATGAAATCCTCGCGAAAATTCTTTTTCCTCGCAACGGCTTGCGTCGGCGTCGCGCTTTTCGGCGGCTGCCGGAATCTTCACGAAGACGTCATGGGCGAAAGCCTTTCTTCGCAAGTCAAAATCAGAAATATCCAATCCCGCGAATACGAGACGACGGATAAGCGCGCCGTCATGCACGCGGTTCTCGCGACGATGCAGGATTTGGGTTTCGTCATCGAGCAGGCGGACGAGCGGCTCGGCACGGTTACGGGAACGTCCTATCTGGACGGCGTCGTCAAGCTTTCCGTTTCCGTCCGCCAAAAGCAGGATTTTTCCGCAAAGGACGGGCAAGGCAAAGCTCCAGCGAGAGTCATCGTCCGCGCGAACGCCCGCGCCTTAGACGGATGGAATCGTATGCAGACGCTTCTGGAACCCCGCGCGTATCAGAACTTTTTCAACGCGCTCTCGCAGACACTCTTTTTGGAAGAACACGCCGTGGAATAAGCGCACGGCGGCGTTCCCGCGCGGCAAAAGCGGTTAGAGTTTTTCCCCGCTTTTCAGGATTTCGGCGAGGGCGGAAAACTTCGAATCGATTTCCGAAAATTCTTTTGCGGGAACGCTTCCCGCGACTAATCCTGACGCCGCGTAGAGCCGGATTTTTTCCGAGGAAATTTTCGCGCAGCGGATGCCGACGGCGAAAAATCCCCGCCGCGTCTTGTCCAAAAAACCGATCGGCGCGGAAAAATTTTCGCGCGGGAACGGTTCGGTTTCCCGAATGAATTTTTCCGCTTCATGCGCGGGAACGCCGCACATCGCGGGCGTCGGGTGAAGCGTTTCCGCGATTTTTCCGAGGTTCCCGTCAGGAAAACGAAATTCCGCCTCAATCGGCGTGCGCAGGTGGCAGACGTTGGGCAGGCGCAGGAGCTGCGGCGTTTCGGGAACGCGAGGCAACGCGCCGAGCGAGCGGAGTTTTTCGGCGATGTCTTCGACGACGAGACGATGCTCCCGCCGTTCCTTTTCATCGGAAAGAAGCGCGGCGGCGTTCCCGCGCGCAGCAATCGCCGACGTTCCCGCGACGGCTTCCGTTTTCAGTTTCAGCCCGTCCGCGTGCAGCAGCATTTCCGGCGTCGCGCCGACGAATTTTTCTCCCGCGCCGTCCGCCTGCGTCCGCGCGAAATACACGGTGCAACCACTGTCGAGAAAGCGTTCCCGCAGGGCGGCGAGTAGCGTTGCCGCAGGGAACTCGCGCGCGTTTTCGACGAAAAAATCCTTGGCGCGGGCGAGAACGATTTTTCTGAATTTTCCCGCTTCGATCGCCTCGACGGCTTTCGCCGCGCCGCCGTCGGCATACCAGTTCCCGCCGACTTCCTCTTCGCGCAAAATCTTCGGCAGCGGCGTCAGTCTCGGCGGCGTTCCCGCGAGACGGAAAAGGCGAAGATATTCTTCCTCGAGCCTGTCCGAAATTTCGTCGGGCGATTCTTCCGCCGGGAAAACGTTCGCGGAAAGAAAAGTCCGGCGCCCGATTCGCGTCATCTGCCAGCGAGGAATCGCGGCGAGCGTTCCCGCCGTTCCCGAAAACGTTCCCGCGACGAAAATTTTCGGCGCGATGCGCGGCGATTCGTCCGCGTCGGCGGGACGACCGGCGGGAACGCAGAACTTCGGCAAAAGTTTTTCGAGAGCGCTCAGGCGGACGTCCCGGAAAAACTTCGGTTTTTCCGCGCCGAAAGAAAGCGCGGCTTCGGCGATGTTTTTCCGCGTGTTTTCAAAGAAGAAAAGCAGTCCGGATTTCGGCGAGAGTGCGATGTTGGCGAACGCGGACGCCGGCATCGCGGGAAACCCGACGGAAAGCACCTCTCCGCGTTCCCGCGCGCGTTCGAGCGCGGCGTCGAAAAAAAAGCGCAGCGACTGAAAACCATTCTTCGCGTCTTGCTCAGTCACTTTTCTTTTTGAGTAGCATTTTCAGTGGCATCAGCTTCAGACTGTCCGGGAACGAAACGACGCTTCCGGTTTTTTCAACGACGATTTTCAGAATTTCCTGAATCCAGAGCTTGTCGCGGCAGATGAGTTCCGAAAACCAGAGGTTCATTTTTCCGTCGGAAACGTTCCACGAAAGCCCGTTCGCTTCAAGCGTGATCGGACGTTCCTCGCCGGCGAGCGTCAGCGTGACGGAAACGTTTTCTCTCGAGAAAGAAAGGTCTGTGATCTGCCCGACGGAGCCGAATTTCTGATTCAGCGCATTGATGATCTGTTGAGAAATGAAGTTTGCCATAAATTGAAAAAAAAAGGCGGGAACGTATCGAAAATTTATTTACGACAGCGCGGCGGGAACGCGTCCCGAAAAATCGTGCGCGATTTCAAACGCGTGCGCGGCGGCGAGCACGTTCCCGTCGTCGAGCGCCTTGCCGATGAGCTGAAGCCCGATCGGCATTCCCGCGCCGTCGAATCCGCACGGGAGCGACACGGCGGGCAGCCCCGCGAGATTCGCGGGAACGGTGCAGATGTCGCCGAGATACATCTTGAGCGGGTCGGAAGTTTTTCCGCCCTGCGGGAACGCGGTTTCCGGCGTCGTCGGCGCGAGAATCAGATCGACGTCGGCGAACGCCTTTTCAAATTCGTTGCGGAGGAGCGTCCGGACTTTCTGCGCGCGCAGGTAATACGCGTCGTAATAGCCGGCGGAAAGCACGTAGGTGCCGAGCAGAATGCGGCGTTTGACTTCTTCGCCGAATCCTTCGCCGCGGCTTTTCGAGAAAATGTCGATCGCGTCCGTCGCGCGCGCGCTACGGTGCGTGTAGCGGATTCCGTCGAAGCGCGCGAGATTCGAAGACGCTTCCGCCGTCGCGATGATGTAATAAGTCGGAATCGCGAGATCGACGGACGGGAGCGAAATTTCGCGCAACTGGCAGCCCTGCGATTCGAACCACGCGGCGGCGTTTTTCACCGCGGCGTCCACAGCGGCGTCTCCGCCGAAAAATTCTTTCGGAATTCCGATTTTCCGTTTTTTTGCGGGAACGGAAAGTTGCGGGAACGCGGGAACGCGCGCGCCCGGGAGCGCGGTGGAATCATGCGCGTCGGGCGAGGCGATCGCGTCGTAGAGTGCGGCGGCGTCGGCGACGCTCCGCGCCATCGGACCGACCTGTTCGAGCGACGAGGCGAACGCGACTGCGCCGTAGCGGGAAACGGTTCCGTAAGTCGGTTTGAAGCCGACGATTCCGCAGAATCCTGCGGGTTGGCGGATTGAGCCGCCCGTGTCCGAGCCGAGCGCGAGCGGCGTCATTCCCGCCGCGACCGCCGCGGCACTCCCGCCGGAGGAGCCGCCGGGAACGCGCGAGACGTCCCACGGATTCGCCGTTTTCGCGAACGCGGAATTTTCCGTCGATGAGCCCATCGCGAACTCGTCCATGTTCAGCCGTCCGAAAACAATCGCGCCGGATTTTTTCAGATTTGAAATGACGGTCGCGTCGTAGGGCGAAATGAATTTTTCGAGCATTCTCGAAGCGCAGGACAGCGGTTGCCCGTCCACGGCGATGTTGTCCTTGATCGCGACGGGAACGCCGTCGAGCGCGGAAAGCGGCGTTCCCGCGGCGCGTCGCGCGTCGGAGGCGTTTGCCTGCGCGAGCGCGTCTTCTTCGTCGACGTGAAGGAACGCGCGGATTTTTCCGTCGATTTTTCTGATGCGTTCGAGGTGTGCCGTCATCAGTTCGCGGGCGGAAATTTTTTTCTCCGCGAGCATGGCGGCGAGTTCGGTTGCCGTTTTGAAATTTAATTCGGACATGGAAATGAAAAGAAAAATGAGACGCGCGAAGGCGTTCCCGCGTCAATTTTCGCCGTCGTCCACGACGCGCGGCACGACGATCTGGTCTTCGCGGGCGGCGGGAGCGTTGCGCAGCAGTGCCTCGACGGGAAGCGTCTCCGCGGGAACGTCTTCGCGCAGAATGTTGTAGACCGGAAACGCGTGGGCGCAGGGCGCGACCGCAGAAACGTCCACCGCGTTGAGTTTTTCAAAAAAGCCGAGAATGGTCTGAAAATCACCGGCGAATTTCTGTTTTTCCGCGTCGGAAAGTTCGATGCGCGCGAGCGCGGAAACGTGATCGAGATCGATGTTGGAGGATTCGGACATTTTTTTTGAAAAAAAAATTATTTCAGCTTGAAAACGAGTTCGACGTAGACGGTCGTGTCGAGATTCTTGTTCCCGACGGCGACGATGCTGTTGTAGGTGTTGGTCATGCCGGTTTTGATCGCGACGATGTTTTCGTAATAAACCGTCTGCAAATAGGAATGATGCGTGATTTTGTAGTTTTCCTGCGGGTTGTCGAGCGCGGGCGAATACGTGAATTCGGAAACGATTTTTCCGAAAGGCAGGCGCAGTTCGTTGTCGAAGCCGATTTCGAGCGCGAGCGTGGAGACGTCGTCCACGCCGGCGTCCTGCTCGTAGGCTTCGTAGCGGAACGCGCCGCCGAGGCGGAAATCGAACGTGTCGTATTTGTTTTCCCAAAAGCGGTAGCCGAGCCCGAGCGAAGTCGTCGAAAAGAAATTCTGCATTGCGATGCGGTCGTAGCCGTTGTCCGTCTTCGCATACCAGAGAACCGGATTGTATTTAGAATCGTTGTAATCCGCGCCGATGTGGAAATTGTCTTCGGACGAAGTGCTTTCGACTTCGGCGTAGCGCAGGGAGGAGAACATGCGGAGCTTGTCCACCTCGCCGACGTTCACGGCGTCGAAACCGAGCCGCCCGTTGAACGATTCCGTCGTTCCCGTGGTGAGATTCAAACCGGCGGTGCAGGTGAATTCCCAGTGGCGTTCCTTTTTTTTGACGCGCAGGTCGGCGGGACTGGGATCGCCTTTGCGCCAGAGCCATGCGATTTCCGGCGTTCCCGCGGAGGAAATTCCGTGATGCGGCGAGCTGATGGAAACCGTGTCGCCGAAGCCCGGCAGCACGGTGCCGTTGAAAATGGCGTCGGTGTTCATCATCAGGAAAACCGGTTCGTCCGTCGCGAAATTCTCGATTTCACTCATCTGAATTTCGATTTCCTTTTTTGAAAACGAGGGCGCGATCGTCATCAATCCGTCGCGAATATGCACGATTTTTCCGCGGATCAGCGAGCCGTCGAGCAGGCGCACTTCGTCGGCAGAGGCGGAAAGCGTTCCCGCGGCGAAAAACGCGGCGAAGAGGAAGGCGGAAATGGGAGAATGCCGATGCATGACGATGCGCGAACTCTAACGTTTTCGCGCGTCGACATGAAGCAAAAAGAAATGTTTCCGCGCGGGAACGCTTTCCGCCGGATTCCGCGCCCGACCCGCGGGAACGCTTTTCGCGCGGCGCGTTCAGAACGGAAATTCGCTCTGCGCGGGATTGTCTTCCGCCTGCGGCGCAAGGCTTTCCAACCCGGGAATTTTTTCCGGAGATTCTGCGGCGAGATTCCGCAAAAATTTCAGCCGGTGCATCGGCGTGACGCCGAGCGCGCGGATCGCCGCGATGTGCGCCGGCGTGCCGTAGCCTTTGTGCGCGGCGAAGCCGTAGCCCGGAAATTCCGCGTCGAGCGCGGTCATCATTCTGTCGCGCGAGACTTTTGCGACGATCGACGCGAGCGCAACGGCGAGGCTGGTCGCGTCGCCCTCGACGATCGCTTCGTGGCGCCAGACAAACGGCGAGAGCGGCTTCCCGTCGACGAGCATCGGCGGGAACGCGATTCCGCGGTCGAACAGCGGCGCGTCGTCCGCTCCCGCCGTGGCGAACGGACAGCGCGCGTCCGCCGCGCGGGGAATTTTTTTCAGAAGATTTTCGACAGCGCGCTGCATCGCGAGCCGCGACGCGCCGAGAATGTTCAGCGTTTCGATTTCGCGGACGCTCGCCGTTCCCGCCGCGAAGAAAAGTTCGCCGCGGCGTTCCCAATGTTCGATGAGCGCGAAGACTTCCTCGCGCGTTTCCGGCGAAAGCTGCTTGGAATCGTTGATGAATTTTCCGCGCTTCACGGGCGTGGATTTTTTGTAAAAACAGCTCAGCACCCAGACGGCACCCGCGACGACGGGACCGGCGAAGCAACCGCGTCCGGCTTCGTCGATGCCGACGATTCCCGTTCCCGCCGCATCGCGGTTTTTGTCGAACTGAAAAAGAGTTGCCATGCGTTCTCGCGTTTTCGGCGAAAATGTCAGACCCAGCGCAGTTTTTTTCTCAGAATGTCGAATTCCGAAAGTCCCTCTGGCTGGAGAATGTCCAGACGAATTTCGGAAAGGCGGACGCGGAGCGGGAACGCGCCGTCGCCGGTGAGCGGCGTGCGCCCGTCGATTGAAATGCCGACGGGAACGCCGGGCGATTCGTCGTGGATTTCGATTTCCGTGCTCTGCGGGAGCACGAGCGTGCGGTTGGACAGCGTGTGCGGGCAGATGGGATTGAGCGCGAAGACGTCCGCTTCGGAATGAATAAGCGGACCGCCCGCGCCGAGGCTGTAAGCGGTCGATCCCGTGCTCGTCGTGAGAATCAGCCCGTCCCCGTGGTAGGTGTTGATGTATCCGTATTCCCGCGAATCGACGCGCAGCGCCGGCATTTTGAAATTTTCCCAAGCCTTGATGACGACGTCGTTGAGCGCGAGCCGCCGCGTTCCAGCGGGATCGTCGGCGAGCCGGCATTCCAGCAGGCGGTGCGGAACTTTGCGGAAGCGTCCAGCGAAAACGTCCTCGATGCCCTGCGGCAGGTCGCTGTCCGCGTAATTGGCGAGGTAGCCCAGCTTGCCGCGGTTGATGCCGAAAATCGGCACGCCGTTTTCCGCCGCGCTTTCCACCGCGCCGAGAATCGTGCCGTCGCCGCCGACGACGCAACACGCGTCCACTCCCGCGAGAAAATCGCGCGGGATCGGGTGTTCGCAGGAAAGAACGACGTTCGCGCCGAGTTTTTCCGCCGTTTTCGCGACGGAACGGGCGCTGGCTTCCGCGCCGCTTTTTTCGGCGTTCCAGAGAATGACGAGTTTTCGGATCTGCATCGGTCAAATGGATACGGGAACGCTCGACGGAGCGTCCGCACGCGCGTCCTGCGGCGGCGGAACTTCGCCTTCAAAAAGAATTTTCACGACGATGTTTCTCTCGGGAATCCGGTCCAGTTCGCGGATTTCCTGCAGCCACCGCCTGACGAATTTTTCGAAAGCCTGTCGCGCGGCGTCGCGCACGACCGCCGTCCGCGCATGGTTTTTCGCGGAAAGCACGAGCCGCATGGAAATTTTTTTCTGCAGCGCGTCTGTCATTTCCTCGCGGTTGAAGCGGAACGCGCCGATGTCGCGCGTCCAGACGCATCGGGACGTATCGAACGCGACGGGAAGGACGGGCTGAAGCCTCGGCGCGACGATCGTGCAATGCACGTTCCCGCTCTCGTCCTCGTCGGCGGAAACGGAAATCGGCTCGGAAATTTTCACAAAAAACCGAAACACGGCGGGAACGCTGACGCGGGACACGGATCGACCCAGCCCCGCGGGAACGTTGCTCCATTCGTCTTGTAGCTCGAACGTCAGCGTAGATTCGAGCACGGCGAGCTCGAGAATGTCGCCCTCCGTGGCGCGGATCCGCGAAATGTTTTCCGAAACGCACTCCTGAATTTTCCGCCCGACAAGCGCGTCCAAAAAATCCGGTCCCGCCGCGATTTTCAGCGCGAGAAAAGCTCCGCACGACGCAGAAACGACCATCGCGAGCAGAACAAGGACGATTTTGACTTTTCTTGTAAAAATTTTCACGGGGAATGCCGCAAGGTTAACGCTGTTTCCCGCGTTCCCGCGAGAATTTTTTTGACCGCTCTTGAGATCCGCTCCCACGCTTCCGTATTCCGCGCAGGACAAAGCCGCCGCAAAGCAGGGACGACACGCCGCGTTTTTTTTCCGCGGACGCGGGAACGCGCGTGCGGCGTTGACTTCGGCGTTTCGGAATCGGCATAATTGCGGGCGATGAAATTGCAAAAAATCCGTTGCTTGTCGTTCGGCGTCGTCGCTTTTTTCACTGCGTTCGTCGCCTGCGCCGTTCCCGCGTCCGCCGCGTGCGAAGTCATTCCGCTCCCGCAGAAATATGAGGAGAAAGCGGACGCGTTCGTTCCCGTCGCCGGTCTGGAAAAGCGCGTTTCCGTTTCGCGGGAACCGCGGCTTGAAGGCGTTCCCGAGCACGCGCAGAACGAGGCGTATTCGCTTTCCGTTTCAAAAAACGGCGTGAAAATCAGAGCCGTCACGGACGCGGGCGAACTCAACGCCCGCAAGACGCTGAAGATGCTCGTCAAAAACGCGAACGGGAAAAAGGGCGTTCCCGCCTGCAAAATTTTGGACTGGCCCGCTTACCCGATGCGCGGATTCACGATGGACTGCGGGCGCAGTTATTTTCCGATCGCCGATCTGAAAAGGATCATCGCGTTTCTCGCGGACTACAAAATCAACGTTTTCCATTGGCACCTGACCGACAATCAGGGCTGGCGCATGGAAAGCCGCCTGTATCCGAAAATCAACGACAAGAGCAGCTACGCGCGCGACGCCGGCAAGTATTACACGTTCAAGGAAGCGCGGGAACTCGTCGAATTCTGCGACAAGCTCGGCGTGTTGCTGATTCCGGAGTTCGACATGCCCGGGCACAGCGAGGCGTTTCGCCGCGCGTTCAAATGCGATATGCAGAGCGCGGAAGGCACGGAAATTCTGAAAAAGCTGATCGACGAAGCGATCCGCGAGGCGTTCCCGTCGGAAAAAACGCCGTATTTCCATATCGGGACGGACGAAGTGCATATTTCGAACAAGACGTTCGTTCCCGAAATGGTCGCTTTCGTGCGGGAACGCGGCAAGAAAGCGGCGACGTGGAATCCGGGCGCGGACTACAAGCCGGGCGAAATCGACCTCGTGCAGATGTGGAGCGGGCGCGGGCGGCCGCTCGCGGGAACGCCGTCCGTCGATTGCCGTCTCCATTACCTCAATCATTTCGATTCCTTCGCCGATCCCGTCGCGCTCTTCTTTTCCAATTTCGGGGAAAAGCCGGAGGCGGACGGCACGATCGCCGGCGGCTGGGGCGCGATCTGGTGCGACCGCGATGTCGCGGGAACGCCCGCCGTGCCTTCCCGCACCGACGCGGTGCTGGCGAACAATTCGTTTTATCCGACGATGCTCGCGTTCGCGGAATCGGCGTGGAACGGGGGACGCGAAAATTATTTTCACGACGGGCAGGGCGCGAACATTCCGCTTTCCGGCGAAAAACTCGCGCGGCTGAAAGATTTTGAGCGGCGAATGCTGCCCGTGAAGCGCGAGCTGGGCAAGGCGATGCCGTGGGTGCCGCAGAGCGGAATGCGCTGGCGCATCACGGAACCGTTCCCGAACGACGGCGATTTTTCCAGAGCGTTCCCGCCAGAAAAAAATCTGCGCGACGATTCGGCGATTCCGAAGGAATACGAATTCGACGGGCGAAAAATCGGTTCCCGCGATGCGCGCGGCGCGGGAATTTATCTGCGCCACACGTGGGGCACGGGCGGACTCGGCACGGTCGCCGCGTTTTTCAAGAATCCGCAGAAAAATTCCACCGTTTACGCGCAGACGTGGATCTGGTCGCCCAAGGCGCAGAAAATCGGGCTTTGGGCGCAGACGCACAAATACGGCGCGTCCGAGCCGGATCTGGCACCGCCGCAGGGCGAGTGGGATTACTGCAAAAGCCGCATCTGGCTGAACGGGCAGGAAATCCGTCCGCCGAAATGGACGAACACGCACAAGAACAAAAATCAGGAAATTCCGCTCGCGAACGAAAATTTTGAAGTGCGCACACCGATTCCCGTCAATTTGAAGCAGGGCTGGAACAAGGTCGTGATCAAGCTGCCGATCGGGAATTTTTCGATTCCGCAAATTCGGCTGCTGAAATGGATGTTCACGTTCGCGCCGGTTTCCGCGGACGGTTCCGCTCCCGTGGACGGACTCGTCTGGTCGCCGGACAAGAAGCTGCCCAAAGAGCAGTGAGCACTCCCGCTCCCGCCGCCGCGCGCGCCTCGCGGGAACGCTGCGGCGGAAGCGCGTTCACGCGGATTTTTTTCCTGCGGCGGAAGAATTTTTCGTGCGGCTCTTCTTCGCCGTTCCCGCGCATTCGGCGGGCTCGCCGCTTTTCTTCGGGAACGCGAAGGTCAGCTTGCCGTCCTTCACGTCGACTTTTATCGTTCCCGTGGGAAGTTTTCCGTTACGCAGAATTTCTTCCGCGAGCGAATCTTCGAGATTGCGTTCGACGGCGCGGCGGAGCGGACGCGCTCCGAATTTTTCGTCGTAACCGACGTCGACGAGGAAGCGTAGCGCGGGATCGCTGAGGACGAGGTGCACGCCCTGCGCTTCGAGCCGCTTGGCGACGTTTTCCGTTTCCAGCCGCACGATTTCCGTCATGCTTTCTTTGGAGAGCGGGCGGAAGAAAATGATTTCCGTGAGGCGGTTCAGAAATTCCGGCTTGAACGCGCGCTTGGTCTCGTCCGACAGCCGCGCCTTCGTTTTTTCGAAATCGACGTCCGCGTCCAGCCCGACGTCGAAGCCCATCGCGGCGTTTTTCTGAAGAATGTCCGAGCCGACGTTCGACGTCATGATTAGAATCGTGTTGCGGAAATCGACGGTTCGCCCGAGCGAATCGGTCAGCCGCCCGTCTTCCAGAACCTGCAGGAGAAGCTGCACGACGTCCGGATGCGCTTTTTCGATTTCATCGAAAAGCACGACGGAATAAGGCTTGCGGCGCACGGCTTCGGTGAGCATTCCGCCTTCTTCGTAGCCGACGTAGCCCGGCGGCGATCCGATGAGGCGGGAAACCGCGTGCTTTTCCATGTATTCGGACATGTCGATCTGAATGAGCGCGTCGCGTTGCCCGAACATGCGTTCCGCGAGCGTTTTCGCGAGGTGCGTTTTGCCGACGCCCGTCGGACCGAGGAAGAGGAACGAACCTATGGGACGGCGCGGGTCTTTCAAATCCGCGCGGGAACGCCGCAACGCGCGCGCGATGACCGTGCACGCTTCGTTTTGGGCGATGACGGATTTCTGCAGATCGCTTTCGAGTTCGAGGAGCTTCTGCGACTCCGATTTTTCCATGCGCGTGAGCGGGATTCCCGTCCAGTCGGAAACGACGCGCAGAACGTGGTCTTCGGTTACGGGCGTGCTCGCGGAATCGCGTTCCCGCCGCCATTCGTCGGTAAGTCTGTCGCGTTTGGCGACAAGTTCCTTTTCCTCCTGCAGGAGCGTTCCCGCGAGCTCGTAGTTTTCCGCGTCGGACGCGTTTTTCTTTCTGGCGACGAGCGCGTCGATTTTTTCGGAAATCGCGGCGAGTTCCTGCGGCGGCTCGAAAGATTCGATGCGGACGCGCGAACCGGCTTCGTCGAGAATGTCGATCGCCTTGTCCGGCAGATTGCGTTCGGTGATGTAGCGGTCGGCGTAGCGCACGGCGGAGATGATCGCTTCCGGCGTGTAGCGGCAGCGGTGATGCGCCTCGTATTTCGGTGCCACGCCCTGCAGAATGCGGATGGAATCGGCGACGGACGGCGGCTCGACCTTCACGCTCTGGAAACGGCGTTCGAGCGCGGGATCTTTTTCGACGGATTTGCGGTATTCGGCGATCGTCGTCGCGCCGATACATTGAATTTCTCCGCGGGAAAGCGCGGGCTTGAGAATGTTCGCCGCGTCCATGGAGCCTTCTGCGCCGCCTGCGCCGATGATGGTGTGCAGCTCGTCGATGAAAAGAATGACGTTTTTCGCGCGCTTGATTTCCTCCATCACCAGTTTGATGCGTTCTTCAAACTGCCCGCGGTATTTCGTTCCCGCGATCATCAGCGCGAGATCGAGCGCGACCAGCCGCTTTCCCGCGAGGAGTTCGGGAACGGAGCCCGAAGCGATCGCCTGCGCGAGACCTTCGACAATGGCGGTTTTCCCGACGCCGGCTTCGCCGATCAGCACGGGATTGTTCTTTGTGCGGCGGCAGAGAATCTGAATGACGCGCCGGATTTCCGCCGTGCGTCCGATGACGGGATCGGTTTCGCCTTTTTTCGCAATTTCCGTCAGATCTCGACCGAACGCTTTCAGCGCCGTCATTTTTTCCTGCCGGCGGTTGCCCTCGACGGGATCGCGCATTTGCTGTTCGTCGTCCCCGCCGGCACTTTCGGAGCCAGATTCGAACGGCGAGTTCCCGCCGGAAGACGCCGCGCCGAAGACGTCTTCGGGCGAGGGCGCGGACGCGGCGCCGTCCGCCGCGTCGGGATCGAGTTCGATGCGGATCTGCCGGCGTGCTTTTTCCGTGTCGAGACCGCGTTCCGCCAGCGTTTTCGCCGCAAATCCGTCGCCTTCCGCAAGCAGCCCGAGCAGAAGGTGTTCCGAGCCGATGTAATTGTGTCCGAGCTGTTTCGCTTCGCGCCGCGCCAGCAGAAGCACTTTCTGCATCCGCGGCGTGAGCGGCACGGGATTGGAAATACGGATGTCCTCTGGCCCCGGCTTGAGGCGGCGTTCGATGACGCTGCGGAGATTTTCGGGATCGACGCCGAGGCGGACCATCACGTTGTGCGCGACGCCGTTGCCCAGACTGAGCAGTCCGAGCAACATGTGTTCCGTGCTGACGTAATTGTGATGCAGCCGCGCCGCCGCGTTCGCCGCGCCCTGCATCGCCTCCCTTGCCCGCTTGGTGAAATTTTCGTCGTTATTCATTTTGTTTTTAAAAATAAAAAATTATGCACTTTCCATGCCAAAAGTCGGCTTCGCGTTCCCGCGCCGGATCTTCCGCGGCGGGGACGCCGGAACGGCTTCTCCGTCTTCTGATAATGCGTTCCCGCTTGCCATTTTTGTCGAAAAAAATTTCTTTAAAAGCATTATGGCAAAAGTTGATTTGGATCTTTTACAGTTCGTGCTGGAAAAAAATTCCGTGGACGCGCGGCTTTCGGCGCAGATTCTTTCCGACATTCAAGAGCAGATAAAACTGGAAAAAATGGAGGCGGAGGAACGCGAACCCGCGGTAAAGAAAAAATACGTTTTCGTGGCGAGCGATCCCGAGGGCGTTCTCGACGGGAAGGAACTTGTCGGCTGGGTCGTTCAGATTCCGGAAGACCAAAGCGAATTTTCCGTGGAGGAACGGATTTTCGCGGCGACGTGCGAATACAACCGTTCCAAGAAAGGGCACCGCGAACCCGCGAAAACCGTCGGCGAAGCGTGCGAACGCGTTCCCGCGAAGCTTTTCCGCGAGCAAAAAATCTGGGTGAAAAACAAGGAGGCGGCGTATCTTCTTCCCGTGAGCAACGCGCTCCCGTCCGCCTCGGAAATGCGCCCGCAAGCCGAGTAAATATCGGCGATCCCAGTCGGTCGGCGGGAACGTATATGAATTTTCGATACGGATTTTCCGAGGCCGTTCCCGCGCGTCCGGACGCGGCGTTTTTCCTGTTCGTCTTTTACGCGGCAAGCATTTATGCGAAGAAACGACAAGCTTTTTTCTCAAAAAAAAAGAAAAAGTTTTTCAGGAAAGTTATTGACGCAACGACTTTCTAAGCCTGTATTTATTTGCGTTAACAAACGGTTAACGATTTAAGACACTACAACAAATATATCCTGAATCACTACCATGAACAAAGGTGAACTCATCGAAGCAGTAAAAGCCAACCTCGGCGCCGAAGCCTCCAAAGCTTGCGCCGAACGTGCCGTTGAAGCCGTTCTCGAAGGCATCAAGGCAGGCATCAAGAAGGATTCGTCCGTCCAGCTCATTGGATTCGGCACCTTCTCTGTCGCCAAACGTGCCGCCCGCAAAGGCATCAACCCGAAAACGGGCGAAAAGATCAGCATCAAGGCCTCCAAGAACGTCAAGTTCAAGGCCGGCTCGGCGCTCAAGGCTCTTGCCGCCAAGACGAAATAATTATTTGTTTCGTTTGTCTAAGACCCGTCCGCGAGGGCGGGTCTTTTTTTTGCGTTCTTGGCGCGCCGTCTTCGCGCTTGCCGAAAAAACCGCAGCCCGCTAATCTTCCCCGCGCTATGAATTCCGTCATGATTTTTTTCGTCGCCGTCGCCGCGGTCGTGCTCGTTCTCGTTATTTGGGCGATTTCCGTTTACAACGGTCTCGTGGCGTTGCGCAACCGTTTCCGCAACGCGTATTCCCAGATCGACGTTCAGCTTCAGCGCCGCTACGATCTGATTCCGAATCTCGTGGAGACCGCCAAGGGTTTTCTCAAGCACGAAAAGGAAACGCTTCAGGCCGTTACGGAAGCGCGCAACGTCGCGTTCGCGGCGGCGAAGGCGGCGAGCGGCAATCCCGGCGGCGCGGGAGCGATCGGCGCGTTGGCGTCCGCCGAGGGTGCGCTCGGCTCGGCACTTTCCCGCCTGATGGTCGTCTGCGAGGCGTATCCGGAGCTGAAATCCGACCGCCACATGACGCAGGTGATGGAAGAGCTTTCCTCGACGGAGAACAAAATCTCGTTCGCGCGTCAGGCTTACAACGACAGTGTGATGTTTTACAACACGCGCCGCGAATCGTTTCCGACCGTGCTTCTCGCGGGAACGTTCGGCTTTCAGCCGGCGACCGTGCTCGAACTGACGCGGCAGGCGGTGAAGGTTCAGTTCTGACGATGAGAGAGAACATTCTCGAATTCGAGAATCTGTCTGTCATTCGCGGCGGCAGAAAGATTTTTTCCGGACTTTCGCTCTGCGTTCCCGTCGGCTGCAACACGGCGATTCTCGGACCGAACGGCGCGGGGAAATCGACGTTTCTGAAACTGCTCACGCGGGAGCTCTATCCCGTCGCCGCGGGAACGTCCTCGCTGAAAATTTTCGGCGAAAGGCTTTGGAACGTGCGCGAACTGCGTTCCCGCCTCGGCATCGTTTCCAACGATCTGCAGTATAATTTTCCGCCGGACACGCTCGGGCGCGAAGTCGTTCTCTCCGGATTTTTCGCGACCTTCGGCGTGTGGCGCGACTCGGAACCGACGCGGGAACAGCGGTGCATCGCGGGAACGGTGATGAAGATGCTCGGCGTCGACAAAATTTCCGACCGCGAATTCGGCACGTATTCGACCGGCGAGCAACGGCGGTTTCTGCTCGGACGCGCGCTCGTCAATTCGCCGGAAGCACTCGTGTTCGACGAGCCGACGAGCGGGCTGGATCTGAAATCCCGCTTCCTCTATGTCGAAAAACTGCGGGAACTGATGCGCGCGGGAACGACCGTCGTTCTCGTCACGCACGACATTTCGGAGATTTCGCCGGAGTTTTCCCGCGTCGTCCTGCTCAAGAACGGCGCGATCGTTGGCGACGGCGCGCGCGAAGAGATGCTCACGTCCGAGCGGCTTTCCACGCTGTTCGAAATCCCGCTTTCCGTCGCCGAGAAAAACGGTTTTCGCTCGGTCGTTCCCGCCGATCGGTGAGCGCACCGCGTTCCCGCGCGCGTTTTTTTTTCGCGAAAGTTCAACTTTCCGTTTGCAAAGTCCGCGGGAACGCCGTTGAATTTTAAAGACAATTACTACAACGATTCGTCATTCGCCATGAAACAGAAACTTATCGCATTCGCCACCGCAGTCGCCGCCGTCATGCTTTTCGGTTGCACGACTCAGCCCGTCGATCAACCCGGTTCGCGCCGCCCCGAAGGCACGTGGAACAACCTCACGGGAACGCTCAACAACGTCCGCTACTACAACAGCGACGTCGACGCGGTTTACAAATCCGCGGAAAAATCCCTGCGGGATCTCGGTATTTTCGTTACCGGTTACGACAAACGCAAAAACGGCTACACGCTCTACGGACGCGCCGTCGAGGACTACAAGGTCGTCGTCGACATCACGAAGCGCGCGGAGTCGGCGAAAAACAACCCGAATCTCGAGCCCA
>CAZWIK010000008.1:16835-55329 GCA_964633895.1 uncultured Enterobacteriaceae bacterium
CGTCGCGGCGGAAACGCTGCTTCGCATCCGCGAAAAAATTCCGCTGGTGCTTTCGCTGACGAACACCGTCGTGCAGCCGATAACGGCAAATCTCCTGCTCGCCGCGGGAGCGGCGCCGGCGATGCTCTGCGACGGTTCGGAATGCGAGGACATGATTAAAACCTGCGCGAACGCGCTGCTGGTGAATCTCGGCACGCTTTCCCGCTCGCAGTCCGAGGCGATGCTCGCCGCCGTCTCAGCGGCGAACGCCTGCCGCGTGCCGTGGGTGCTCGATCCCGTCGCCGTCGGCCTGTTCGGCTTCCGCACGGAATTCGCGCGGAAAATTCTTCCGTCGAAGCCCGCGGTCATTCGCGGGAACGCGGCGGAAATTCTCGCGCTCGCCGGATACGACGCAAAGACGCGCGGACCGGAGAGCACGTGCGGGAGCGACGCCGCCGTCTCAGCGGCGAAAGAACTCGCCGCGCGCGCGGGAACGGTCGTGCTCGTTACCGGAAAAACCGATTACGCGACGGACGGCGTTTCCGTCGTCGCCACGGAGAACGGACACGAGATGATGACGCGCGTTACGGGCGTGGGTTGCGCGATGGGCGCGTTCACCGCCGCGTGCGTCGCCGTCGCGGATTCCCCGCTGAACGCGGCTGTCGCGTCCGCCGTGCTGACGGGCGTCGCGGGCGAGATCGCTTTTGAAAAATCCGGCGCGCCGGGAACATTCGCCGTGAAATTCCTCGACGCGTTTTACGAAATGACGCCGGACGTCGCGCGTTCCCGCGCGAAGCCTGTTCCCGTCGCCTGATTTTCTTTTTTTTCGAAAAAAAATAAAAACCGACCATGAAAAAACAGTTCAACCTGAATCTTTACCTCGTAACCGACGAGCCGGGAAAATGCCGGCACGGAATGCTCGAGACCGTCGAAGCGGCGGTCGCCGGCGGCGCGACGATTGTGCAGTATCGCTCGACGAATCCCGACGCGGGAACGTGCTACGCGGAAGCGAAGCCGATCGCGGATTTTCTGCGTTCCCGCGGCGTGACGTTCATCGTCAACAACCGCATCGACCTCGCGCTCGCGCTTGACGCGGACGGCGTTCACATCGGGCAGCGCGATCTTCCCGTGCCGCTCGCGAGAAAACTTATCGGCGAGGAAAAAATTCTCGGACTTTCCGTGTCGAATCAGGCGCAGCTCGACGCCGTCGATCCCGCGCTCGTCGATTATCTCGGCATGGGCCCCGTTTTCCCGACGGTTTCCAAAAAGAACGCGCCGCCCGACTTGGGCGTCGAAAACTTCGCGAAACTCGCGGCGCAGTCGCCGTTGCCCGTCGTCGCGATCGGCGGGCTGAACGTCGCGCGCGCCCGCCTCGTCCGCGCCACGGGAACGGTCGCCGGAATCGCCGTCGTTTCCGCGATCTGCGGTGCGGACGATCCCGAAGCCGCCGCGCGGGAACTCTCGCTGTGAATAAAAAAAATTTGCGGGAACGTGCGGGCAGGGTAGAATTTCCACCGTTATGAGCATCGAAGCAAAAATTCAGGAACTGGGACTCGCGCTCCCGACGCCGCCCACGCCCGCTGGCGCTTACGTTCCCGCCGTGCGCTCGGGCAATCTGCTGTTCCTTTCGGGAACGCTCCCGACGGCGGACGGCAAGCTCACGCACACGGGAATGATTGGTTCTTCGCCGGAAAAAGACGTCGCCTACGGCTATGCGGCGGCGCGGCAGTGCGCTCTCGCGGCGCTCGCGAACGCGAAGGCGTTTCTCGGCTCGCTGGACAAGGTGAAGCGCGTCGTCAACGTGAACGGTTTCGTCTACGCGCCGGAAGGCTTCGCGGACGCGCCCAAGGTCATCAACGGCGCGTCGGAGCTTTTTCTCGCGGTGTTCGGCGAGAACGGCAAGCACGCGCGCGCGGCGGTCGCTCTCGGCGGCGTTCCGCTTCACGCCACGGCGGAAGTCCAGGTCGTTCTCGAAGTCGAATGATATTCGGCTTCCTTTTCCGACGAGCGAACGCGCTACGGACGGGAGAAAAAACTTTCCGATTCCCGCGATGAGCGACGAAAAATCCAGCTTTCAGCCCGGAGAAAAAATCGGCGATTACGAAGTCGTCTCCGTGCTCGGGTTCGGCGCGACGGGAACGGTCTATCTCGCCCAGCACACGGTGCTGAAAAAACTTTTCGCCGTCAAGGTGCTGAGCGGCGATCTGGCGTTTATGCCGGAATTCGTCCGCGTTTTTCAGCACGAGGCGCAGATCGTCGCCGCGCTCAATCACGAGAACATCGTTCCCGTGCACAATTTCGGCGAATTCGGCGGCTTCTATTATTACGTGATGGATTTCGTCAACGGCGGCACGCTGGAAGACATCCGCCGCCGCAACGGCGGTCGTCTGCGTCCGGAAGCGGCGATTCCGCTCATCGTTTCCGTCGCGCGCGGCTTGGCTTACGCGCACGGCTACGGCGTCGTCCATCGCGATCTCAAACCGGAAAACATTCTACTCACGCGCGCGGGAACGCCGCAGATCACGGATTTCGGCATGGCGTATGTCGATCGCCGGCACATCGCCGGACGCCGCCGCATGGAAGAACGCCGCGCGAAAAATCCCGCCGCAAGGCTCCGCGAGGTCGTCGGACTCGGCGGGAACGCGGCTTCCGGCGGCGGTTTCATCGCGTCGCAGACGCAGATTTCGATTGAAGAAAACGCGGAAGGCAATCCGGAGCTCGAAGGCGGCACCGAAGGCTACATCGCTCCGGAAGTCGCGCGCGGGAACGCCGCAACGCCGCGGGCGGACGTTTACGCGCTCGGCGCGTTGCTACATTTTCTGCTCGTCGGGGAAACGCCGTCCGAACCCGGTGTGCTTTCTCCGGAAATTTTCAAATTGCGGAATCGTGCTTTGACGCAGGTACTCAAATGCTCTCTGAGCCTCGCGCCGTCGCGCCGCTACCCGACCGCGAAAGAATTTTTGGAGGCGCTGGAACGCGTCGAGTCCGCTCCCGTGCGCCGTCGTCGCGGTCTTTTCTGCGCGCTTGGCGCGGTCGCCGTCGTCGCCGCGTTCGCGGTCGTGTTCGTCGTCGGCGAACGTTCGCAACTGCGGAAAACGGAAAACCGCGTCGTCGAGGCAACGCAGAAATTTTTTGAAAAAGACCCCGCGGACACCTCGGAGGGGAAAACGGCGTTCCCGCAACTGACGGTTTCGGCGGACGCTCCCGCCGCGCGCGGGAACGCAACCGAAGACGAAATTTCTTCTTCGAACGCGTCCGTCGCGGCAGACGCCGCGGTGGCATCTTCCGCGGAAGACGCCGAACGCGAATACTGGGAACGCTTTTGCGCGGAGCGAACTGGTCGGCGCGGGTTCTCTTTCGCCTTTTCCGACGAAGACCGCGCGTCCCGCGTCATTTCCGCGAAAAAAACGCTTTCGCTGCGCCGCGACGTTCCCGCGGGAACGTATAACATTTATCTGCGGACGGATGGCGAAACGTCGGGCGCCGCCGTGCCCGTGCGGTTTAGCATCGGCGAGAATTCCGTTTCCCGCGTGATGAGATTCGGCGGCGAGGCGGACGCTTCCGCGTTGAATTTTTTCTCCATCATCGACGTTTCCGCCGCTTCGGAACACGTCAGAATCGAGGTGCCGCCCGCGTTCGACGGCAGGGCGGAGGAAATCGGCGTGCTCGAAATCGAGCTTCGCCCGACGTTCAGCAACGCGGATTTTTCGAGAATGTTCGGCGAATTTCTCTCCGTAATCTCGGAAAAATAACGCTTCCCGCGTTCCCGCAAGGCGTAAAAAATCTTGTTTGGAGCTCGGCGTTCCCGCGATTGGTTTCACGGGACCGTTTTTTTGCGTTTTTTCAAAAGGTCTCGTCGCTCGCGGAGCGATTGAACTTTTAAGCTGCTAAGCTCATAAGCTTTTTTTTTCGCGGGAACGAAAAAACGCGGAGAATCAAAGCGCGCGGACGCCGTCGCAGAGGACGCGGACCGTTTTTTCCAGCGCGGCGGCGTCGTGTGCCGTGGAAATGAAGCAGGATTCGTAAGGCGAGGGCGGCAGGAAAACGCCGTTTTCGAGCGCGAAGCGGAAAAGTTTTTTCGCTTTTTCGGGATCGGAACGCATCGCCTGTTCGGCGTTTTCGACGGGATTTTCGTTGAAAAAAAGCGCGAACATTCCGCCGCAATGCGGAATTTGCAGGGCGACGCCGCGTTCCCGCGCGGTTCGCGTCAATTCCACCGCGAGCGTTTCTCCGAACGCCGAAAGTCGCGCGTAAACGTCGCGTTCCCGCAACAGTTTTTCCAGCGCGGCGATTCCCGCGGCGAGCGCGACAGGGTGTCCGCAGAACGTTCCCGCCTGATAGACGCCGCCGAGCGGCGCGACGCAGTCCATGATTTCTGCGCGTCCGCCGAACGCGCCCACGGGCAAGCCGCCGCCGATGATTTTTCCGAGGCAGACGAGATCCGGACGCACGTCGTGGACGCCCATTGTGCCTTGCAGCGAGATGCGGAAGCCGGTCATCACTTCGTCGAAAATCAGCAGCGTTCCCGCGGTGTGGGTCCGTTCCCGCAGTTTTTCCAAAAAGCCCGGACGCGGCATGATAAAGCCGACGTTCCCGAGAAACGGTTCGACGATGACCGCAGCGATTTCGTTCCCGCGCTGCGCGAAAAGCCGTTCCGCCGCCTCGAAATCGTTGTAGGGCAGAATGAACGTGTCCGCCGCCGTTCCCGCCGTCACGCCGAGGCTGTCCGGACGTCCGAAAGTCAGCGCGCCCGAACCGGATTTCACGAGCAGGGAATCGACGTGCCCGTGGTAGCCGCCCGCGAATTTCACGATTTTTTCGCGGCGCGTGAATCCGCGCGCGAGGCGGATCGCGGACATCGTCGCCTCAGTTCCGGAATTCGTCATGCGGACTTTTTCGACGGCGGGAACGATCTGCGCGAGCAGCTCCGCCATGCGGACTTCCTCCGGCGCGTTGGTGCCGAAGCCGAGCCCGCGGTCGACGGCGGCGTGAACGGCGGCGCGGATTTCCGGATCGTTGTGCCCGAAAATCGCCGGTCCCCACGTCAACACGTAGTCGATGAATTCGTTCCCGTCGGGCGTGCGCAGCCGGCAGCCGCTCGCCGACTGCGTGTAAAACGGCTCCATGCCGACGTTGCGGAACGCGCGCACGGGCGAGTTCACGCCGCCCGGAATAAATTTTTGCGCGCGGCGGAAAAGTTTCGAGGATTCGGGAAAAAGCGCGGACATTGCGTTTTTTTTTCTTTGAAAAAAAAGAGGCGGGAGCGGAGCGTTCCCACGCGGGAGCGCCTTATTTTTTCTTGCCGCGTTTTTCTTTTTTCGCGGAGGATTTTTTGTCGGCGTTGAGCCAAATGATTTCGGACTGCTCGGCGAACGACGCCCAGACCGAGTCGGGATCGATTTCGCGGATTTTTTTGTGGAGTTGCAGAATTCGTTTGTCGGACGTGTTCATGCGGCGCAGGTAAGCCGCGCACGAAGCGAGAAGCTCCTGCCGTTGCTCCGGCAGATAAGTCGTTTCGTCGTCGATCGCAAGTTTTTTGACCAGCGCGAACGCCTCGTCTGGCGACATCAGTTTTTTTCCGGGATCGTCCGGGTCCTTGTGCGTGTGGTCGGTGATGATTTTGTAAACGTCGAATTCCAGCCGCTTGGCGTAAGGCGTTTCGCCCGCGGGATCGCTCGCCTTGATGATTTTCAGCGCGTCGTGCGGCGGATCGATGCCTTCGAGCAGGGCTTCGCCGTAGAGTTTCGCTTTTTCCACGCCTTTCACTTTTTCCGCTTTTTTCAGAAGGCTCTTCTGTTTGCGGAACAGCGCGAGCTTTTGCTTTATCGTTTCCGCGACGGTTTTCGTCTCCGCGAAAATTTCGTCGCCTTGCAGAATGTAGTATTTTCGCCCGTCGGCGTCGCACATGACGATTGCGGGATAGGAAAAAATATGCGGCACCTTCATTCCTGCGAGAATTTCCTGCGCGCGCTTTTTTTCCTTTTCCGACGGCGATTGATAGACGGGCGCGGCGACCAGCGCGGCGTCGCCGCAGGCGTTTCGGATTTCTGCGTTTTCCCAGAAAGACTTCAGCATTTTCGTGCTGCGGTCGTCCCAGTTCGGTCCGTAAAAATAGACGAGGAGACCGTCTTTCGCGGCGCGTTTTTTCGCGAGCGCGAACGTTTTGCAGGAAGTGGCGGCGAAAGCGGACGTTCCCGCGAAAATCAGGCAGAGTGCGGCGATGAAAATTTTTTTTAGCATGGTCTCAAAGATTTTTTTTCGGAAGGGCGTTCCCGCGGCGGTCATTTTCGGGGCGTTCCCTTTTTCCAGTTTTCGAAATCTTCGGCGAGATTTTTCGTCGAGGCGATCGCCGCTCCGATTTTTTCCTTGTAGCGTTGCTGCGGGGCTTCGCTGCCGGGAGCGCGGGGGTGCTCCGCGTCGTAATTTTTGCGGAACGCGGAATAATTTGCCGCGCCACCCGAGCCGAGCGTCGAGATTTCGTATTGCCAGACGGATTCGGTGTCCCAGCGCGCGGGCTTGTAGCCGCCGCTTTTTTCCCAGAATGCGGCGTAGAGCGCGATTTTCTCGTCGTCGCTCCCGAGCAAAGGAAGCAGATTCGGGTAAACGTATTTGCAGAGCGTGACGGCTCCAGCTTCTGGAAATTCCGGCGCGAACGCGGCGATGATTTTCTTGTGCGCGGTTTTCCAGAAATTCTTTTCTTGAATTTTCTGTTTTTTCGCGAATTCGAGATAATCCCGCCAGACCGGAAAATTCAGTGGTTGTTTTTCGAGCGCGGCTTCGTAAAACGCGAGCGCGGCTTCGGTTCTCGGGTTTTTCCCGCTTCCGGCGAGGCGCGCGAGCGCGGCGAGGCGAAACGCCTGCATCGCGTCCTTTTTGTTTTCGTAAACCGCCTGCGTCAGGTGAAGAAACGTCCACGCAGTTTCGTCCCAAACTCTCCAATGCGACGAGCGGTTCCACGAGACGGAATTGTTGTCCCGCCATTTTCCTTGAACGCGCACGGCGAAAGAGCAGTGACCGGGCTCGCCCATCGTCAAGCCGGGAATGCCGTTGGCGCACGCCGCCGTCGCGCCGTAATGCGAAACGCCGCCGCAGACGCAGCCGACTTCCCGCGCCATTTTCAGCTGCAGGCGCTTATACCACGCGCGGAACGGCGAGTAATAGTCGTCGACGTGAACGCTGTCGCCGACTTTGTTCCAGAGGCGGTAGGGCATCTGGAAAATGTCACGCGGGCTGGCGTATCCGGCTTCGGGGAGCTTCACGTTGTCCTGTCCCCAGCGGAGCGATTCCTCGCTCCCGAAATAAATGTTGTTGGTGCGTCCTGTGGTGCCGACGACGATGCGCATGTCCCAGTAGTCCAAATTGTCGAAAAGCACGTTGAGGCGTTTTTCTCGCCAGCTGTCGGCGAAAAATTTGAAGCGTTTGTAAATCCGCGTCGGTCCGTTTTTGAGCGACGCGTCCGCGTCTTTTTCGAATTCGTCGTTCAGCCAGTCGCGACGGGAAAATTCTCCGGCGACGCCCGTCGCGATTTTTTTGATCGTCGGATTCGTTTTGACTTCGGGATCCCTGTCCGCGAACGCTTTCAGCATCTGCATCGCGAAAAGCGTGTTTTTCGGCGTCGCCGTGTAGAGATAGCCTTCGATCCAGTCTGAGTCGGACGAAAATTCGGAAAGGAAACGCTTCGCGTCCGATTTTTTCGCGAAACTTCTATAAGTTTTGAAATTTTCGTCTTCTTTTTTGATTTGGCGCAACAGTTCCCAGCGGGCGAGAAGCGAGCGGTTCGCGTCTTCTTTGAGAAATTTTTCCGCCTCCGCGGGTTTCCATTCCTTGAAGTTCGCGGAAATTTTGCTCGTCAGCTCTTTCTGGTATTTGTCTGGATCGTCCCAGCGTCCGCTTAGCACGGCGGGTTTCGCGGCGTCCGCTTTCGTTCCCGCCGTTTTCGCTTTGGCGGAGCCGCCGTTCGAGTCCGATTTTTTTTCCGGCGAGGTTTTGGCGGATTTTTGCGCGGGAACGCCCGCCGCAAACGCTTCGGGAACGCTGATTTCCGCGGAGACGAGACAAAACGCGCAAAGCGCGCCTGCAAATAAAGGGGAATGTTTCACGCGCAAATTCTCTTTCAAATTTCCCGCGCTGAGCAAGACAAAATGCGCCCGCGCTGGATTTTATCCCCGCGAAAAAAAAAGCGTTTCCGCAGGAAAAGGCGCGGGAACGCTTTCGCGGAGCGCTCGATCGGCGGCGGAAACGCCGCGGGGCGTCATTTCTGTTTCTTTTCGGGAACGGATTTGATCGGATAAATTTCCGCGATCGTGCCGAATCCGCCGGTTCCGTCCAGGATCAGGAATTTGACCGCGGTCGCCGTTTGCGGCGGGAACGAAATCTTTTGCAGTTCGCGCGACGAGCCGTTCCCGTGAAATTCTCCGGCTTTTACCCAATCGCCGTTTCCGTTTTTCAGAAAAACTCCGGCGCGGCGGACGTTCCCGTTGTCGCTGTCCTGACGCGGAAGAAACGCGAACGCGCAAAGCTCGGTCGGCGAGTCCAATTCGGCGATGATTTGAAACGGCGGCAGATCTTTTTTCGGCGCATAGCGACTGTGCCAATACGTTGCGGGATCGCCGTCGGCGAGCATGGAGACGTCGCCGTCCGCGCCTTGTCCGTGTTCGCTGCTTGCGGAGAGCGAGCGGAAGTTTTCCGCGGAAACGGCGTTTTCCGTTCCCGGCACGGTGACGAGGCGCTTGATTTTCAGCGCGGAAATTTCGCAACGGTTTTCCGCGTCGCCGATTTTTTCCAGCGGGAACACGTAGGTCGAGAATTTGTGCGCCTTCGGGAACTTGTGGCGCGTGATTCCGCCGATTTTCCGCCCGTCGGCGAAGAGCGAAAGCGTGCGTCCCTTGGCGATGATTTTCAGCTCGACTTCGCGGTCTTCTGGCAGCGTGTAGTCGAACGAATAACTCCACGTGTCGCGCACGACGCCGACTTTTCCCGTGTCCTCCTGCACGGCGAGGAATTTTCCCGTCGATCCGGAAAAGAGCACCTGCGGCTGCGTCGTTCCCGCGGGCCGTTTCACGCGGAATTCCGCGACGTAGTCGGGTGCGACTCCGGCGATTCCGGTTTCGACGACCGTTCCCGCGGGAACGCGTTCTTCGCGCGCGAAAAGCAGGCCGTTTTCATCGGCGGGAAGCACGTATTCTGGATTGGAGAGCGGCGCGTTTCCGACTTTTTTCACGAGATTCATGAAGTCGGTGAACTCGGCGTCTTCGCCCGTGTTCCACGTCTTTTCCGCGAAGACGGCGCAGTTTTTGCGGATGCGGTCGAACACGTCGTAATCGGTCAGTCCCGTGTCGCGGCAGAATGCGTTGTCGAACCAGATCGCCCACTCTGCGCCGAGCAGTTTCGGGTGTCCGGGAACGACGCTCCCGCGGCTCATTTTATGCGGTTGCCAGTTCTGCGAATAAAGATAGGGCAGGTTGAGCAGGTCGCGGTAGCCGCCGACGCTTCCCGTGCCGCTCGGCACGATGTAGCTCGTGACGTCGAGGATGTTGATGAGGTCGAATCCGTGGCGGAGCGCGAGATCCGGGGTTTGCCATTCGTAATTCCAGATGTCCACCTGCGCGCCGTTCCCGTCCACGGGCGTGTTCCCTGTTTTGCGGGAAAGGCTACCCCAGATGCGCGGCGTGCGCCCGCGCGATTTCATGTATTTGAGCATTGCGTCGGCGTAGGCGCGGTAATCTTCGGCGTTCCCGTAGTATTCGTCCGTGCCGATGTGAACCACGGGAACGTCGCGAAACACGGGTTCTTCGCCGTTCTTGCCGACGAGGTATTCGTCGAAAATGGACTGGACGAAGTCGAGCGTTTCCTCGCGGAACGTGCGTCCGGTCTTCGAGTCGAAAACCTCGTCCGATGCGTCGAGCATCGCCGTGCGCTCCACGTCGTGCGGCTTGGTGAGCGCGCCGCGATACATCAGATCGGGGCGCACGAGCACGAGGCTCATCGCGTGCCCGGGCGACTCGAATTCGGGAACGATATTGACGCCGTAAAGTTTTGCCAGATCGATGAGTTCGCCGAATTCTTTTTTCGTGTAAAAAAGATCGGTCGAGGTCAGCGGCGTGCCGTCCTTGCCGACGACGTCGGATTCGAGGCGGAACGCGGTCGGTGCGGCGTCGAACACTTCTTTGCGAGCCTGCGCCTTGCTTTCCGGCGACGCGTTGTTCCCGTCGGGAACGGTGACGAAGTCATACATCCAGATGAGATTGTCGTTCAAGTGGATTTTGTAATCGTTGAGCTTGTAGTAGCTCATCAGTTTGAGCGCATCCTTGACCGCTTTGAGCGAAGTCGGCTTGCGCCCAACGTCATAGGAAAATCCGCGCAACGGATACTGCGGATAATCGACGGCGACGCCGCACGGGAACGCGTTCCCGTTTTGTTTGAAAACCTGGAGAACCGTGCGCGTGCCCCAGAACGCGCCCTGCGGGTCGGAGGCGGCGATCGAAAGACCATCGCTCGCGGAAAAAATTCCGTAGGCTTCCTTGCCGAGCATTTCGAATTCCTTGAACTGGGGCTGCGTCGCGTTGACGAGCAGAATCGCGATGTCGCTTTTCCCGCGCCGCGGAGCGTCGACGACTTCGATTTTTCGTCCGAAAATTTCGGAAAGTTCCTGCGCGAAAAGCTCGGCGCGCGCGCGAAGCGTCGGGTTTCCGATATTTGCGCATTCCGCGGGAACGACGATCGCGAAATCTTCCGAGGGAACGAACGCGCCTTCGCCGCCGAACCATTCCTGAATCGCGGGAACGACCGCCGGCTTCGCGTTCCGGGACGCGCCGAGCGCGAGCGGTTTCTGGAAATCGGCGCTCACGGGAACGCTCACTTCAAACGTCGGCGTAAGCGCGGTCGCGCCGTTCGCGTCGGAGAGTTCGAACGTGAGTTTCGTCGTTTTCGGAGAAATCGGGTGGCGGATTTTCCCGTCGAACGAAACGAGCTGCTTATACGTCGTGCCGACGATTTTCGCGGAAATTCCGGCGGGAAGGCGATAGGCGATTTCCTCGCCGGAAAGATCGAGATTTTTCGCGGGTTCGAAGTTTTTTGCAAGTTCCGCAACGTCCGACGCCGCCTGCGCGGCGACTGCGGGAACGAGAACGAAGGGCGCGGGCGCGAGACCGGAAAAACCGGCGACGGCGATTGCCGCAAACGCGGCGAGTGTCGTTTTTTGCATGGCGATTTTCATGATCGTTTTTTTTGTGGGGAAAAATGTAAAAAAAATCTGCTGTATTCGCGGCGGAAAATCAATTTTTTTCAAAATCGGAGAAAAAATCCGTGCGCGCGGCGGCTTTTCCCGCGTGCATAGAACGCGCGGAAAAAAACCGTTCCCGAGCTTATTTTTTCTTCTTCTTCGCGGGAACGTCGGACGCGTCGCGGTAAACGCGCACCCAATCCACCGTCATTTCGACGGGAAGCTGCGAGGAATCGACGGCGCCGACCCAGTTTCCGCCGAGCTGCATGTCGATGAGAATGTAAAAGGGCTTCGTGAACGGCCATTGACCTTCGTTTTTGAATTCGGGAAGGCGCGGATACGTGAACGTTTCCTTGCCGTTGATCAGAAACACGAGTTTGTCCCTATGCCATTCGAGACCGTAGACGTTGAATCCATTTTCTTTGATTTTTCCCCTGCCGCCCGGCGGAGGATTTTTTTTGCCGAGCGCCGTCGCGTAGTGCGAGTGCACGGTCTGGTAGGCGAAGTCGTCGAAATTGAGATGCTCCATGATGTCGATTTCGCCGTCGGCGGGCCAGCCTTTTTCGCCTTTTTCCGGCAGAAGCCAAAGGGCGGGCCAGGCGCCTTTCGCGCAGTCGAGCTTGGCGCGGATCTCGATTTTCCCGCGGCAGAACGAAAATTTTCCCTGAGAGGAAATTCCGCCCGTGATGAACGGGAGCGCGCCTTTTTTCTTGTTCGGATTGACTTTCCCGCGGAGAATGAGCATTCCGTTTTTGACCGAGAAAAGCGAGGGATCCGAGGACATGTGCTTTTTCCAGTCGGGCGCGCCCGGCTGGATTTTCGCCCAGTTTTTGCTGCTGATCTGCGAGCCGTTGAATTCGTCCGACCACACCAGCTCCCACTGCGGTTTTTCCGCCGCGCGGACGGCGAGCGCAGCCAGAAAAACGGCGAGCAAAATTGCGGGGAGACGACGGGAAAATGCCTTCATCATAGCAGAACAGCATATTGCTTTTTTGCGCGCAAAGGCAATGCGATATATTTTCGGGAACGGTCCGCGACGCCGCCGTTTCGCGTCCGTCGCGGGAACGTTTTTCGAGGTGTTCCCGCGCGACGTCAGGCGCCGTTCTTGGGGAAACGCGGTCTGCCGTGGGCGCCGGACTTCCGTTTTTCCCGCTTTTCCGATTCGGGAATGCGGTCGGGAAGGTCGTTGCGCATTCCCCAGTAGGTCGTGTCGTCCGGAAGGTCTTTGCCCATTTTCCGGAGTTTGTCGATGATCGCCAAGCGGATGAGTTTTGACGTAGGAATTCCCAGTTCCGACGCCGATTGATTGAGTTGGGCTATCAGCTCGTGATTTAGCGAAACATTGTATCTGGCGGACATTCCCATAATCGAATTACGGTGAATTAAAGTTTGACGGTTTTCAATCAAAGATTTTTCAAAAAAAAAGCGCGCAAAATATCGGTTTTCCGTTAAGCGTCGCGCGCTCGCCTTGCGAAAAATCCGCAGCGCGTGGAAATTTCCGTTCCCGAACGGAGTTTTTCAGTCATCACAGACGGATTGACTTTTCATTAAAAGTTGCTTTATTGTCCCTTTATGAAAATCATCTCTCCGAAAAGATCCGTTTCCGTGCGGGTGGACTCAACCCTCGACAGAAACCTCAAAGAAGCCGCGGCGGAAAAGGGCGTCAGCGTGTCTAAGCTGATCGGCGAGGCGGCGGAAGAGTTTTTGGCGGACAAGCTGAGGCGACCGGAACCGAGCCCTCGGGAGACCTGCGATGCGCGTCGGCGTTCTCGCGGCGCTTGATTTTTCGGTTTCAAATTTCCCGTTCCTTTCTCAACCGATCAAAATTTTATGAAAAACCTCAACCGCTATTCCATTCCCGCGGTTGCCTTGTCAGCACTCGTTTTTTCCGGTTGCCCGCACGTCGGTCCGGATTACGTCGCCGCGAATCGCGCGTGGGCGCTCGGCGACATCGAAAGCGCCGCTTCGGAATTGCAGAAGGGCGCCGAGCCGGAAACGGTCGCGAAGGCGGACGATCCGCTTCTTTGGATGCTGGACGCGGGGCTGGTTTCCGGTTTGACGGGCGATTACGCCGCGGGAACGCGTTATTTTCAATATGCGCGGGAAGAAGTCGAATCCGGGCTGATGCGCGGAGAAGAACGCGGTGTCGTCGATGCGGCGATCTCTGGCGTTTCCGGAAAATACGAATGCGCCGCTTACGAGGCGACGATGATTCCCGCGCTTCAGATTTACAATGAGCTCGGCGGGAACGACAAAAACGGCGTTTACGCGTCCGTCCGCGCGATCGACGTGTTTTCGCTGAATGTGAGAAACGCGTTCGCCAAGCGCATGCTCGATCGCGAAATCGCTGCGTCGAAACGCAGATCGGTCGAACTGAAAGACGAAAAGGGCTCGGTCATCAAAAACGGGAACGGCTCTTACAGTCCGATGGACGAAGTGCGGGACGCCGTCAACTGGAAAGCGTTTTACGGTTCGGGCGACGCCGAACTGGCGGGACGTTTCGACCGCGCGGACTCGGAGTGGCTGTTTCTCAGTCCGTTTCCTTACTGGCTCGGAGCCGCGGTCGCGATGAACGCTCCGCGAGATGTCGACGATCTTGACCTTGCGAAGACCTATCTGGAAAACGCCGCCCGCCTGACGGAAGAAGAAAGCGATTTTCTCGCTAAAGAACTCGAAACCCTCGGCAAAGCGCGGGCGAATCCGGACGCGACGCTGGAAAGCAGCCCGAACATAACTTACGTGATTTACGAAGGCGGGCGCGCGCCCGTCGTTTCCGGAAAACCGACGGAAATCCGGGTGCCGATCGTCGTCCGCTCCATCGCCGAATCCCTGCTTGCCGGACTCAGTCAGCTCGGCGACGCGCGCAACGTTCTGCCGACGTCGGGAACGGTGTTTCTTCCGGTCTGCGTGTCTCGCGGAAAAGTGCCGGAATTCGAAGTCAATGGAAAAAAGCCGGAACAGCTCATCGATTTCGACAGAGTGCTGGACGACACGCTTTATTATGAAATGCCTGCCGTCGCGTCGGACGCCGTCGTCAAAGTCTCCGCGGCATACATATTCAGAGCCGGTCTGCTCATCGGCGCGGGAATACTCAAACAGAACGCCGCGCAGAACCCCGGTTCGAAAATCGCGCAAATTCAGGCGGACGCCGCGCTGCGCACCGCAATCTTGGTCGCGTCGAAGCCGATTGAATTCAATCGTCCCGACTCGCGCTCGTGGAGCTTTCTGCCGCGGACGCTGAGCGTCGCGAAATTTCCCACTCCCCGAAGCGGAGAGGTGGAAATCTGCGGCGAGACGATTTCCGTTCCCGCGCGCGGCGTGAACTTCGTGCGCGTCAGAAAAGTCGACGAATATTGGCCGGCGACCGTGCAGGTGTTTCCGCTCGATCCGTCTTCGCGGGAAATCGTTCCGACCGCGCGTCTGCGAGCGAAACCGCGTCCCGGACAAAATCCGTGAGGTGCGGGAACGCGGAACGCAATTTTTTTTCAAACTCAATCGTTCACTCAATGAAAACTGCAATTACAAATTTATTCTCGGTCTGCGCAGCGTTTCTCGCCGCACTCGTCTTTTCCGGTTGCGCGACTCCGCAGCCCATCGCGCCCACGGCGGACGACTACAAGGCGGCTGCGCTGACCTGCCTCGACCAAATGTATCAGGACGGCGTCTGGGACACGTTCGAGGACGCGCCGCTGATGAAAGTTTCCAGAATCGTCAACAACACGTCTTATGTCATTGAGCCGAGCTGGATTTCGTCGATCATCATTTCCGAACTCAACCGCAGCGGCAAGGTGCGCGCGATGAGCGAAGACCAATACATGAAGCAGAAAGAAGCCTACCTCGCGGCGTGGAACAGCGAGAACGGTTTGGACTCGATGCCGACTTTCGCCGATATCACGCTTTCCGGAAAAATTTACGAGGCGCATCAGCGCACGGGACGCAACATTCAGAAAACCTACATGTTCCGCCTGGAACTGAACAAAGACGGAATCATGTATGGTCCGTGGCGCTATGAAGTGAAAAAATCCCGCTCTTACTGAGTTTGAGTTCCCGCGCGGGAACGCGTTTTTTCTCTCAAAGAGCGGACCGAAAGGAATCTTTTCATGTTTTGCTTCAACTGCGGCTCAAAAGTTGACGCTGGCGCGCGCTTCTGCGCGGAATGCGGCGTGCGGCTGATCGACGACGTTCCCGCCGCGTCGCCTGCGCCCGTTTCCGTTGGGTCGCCCGTTCCCGCGGAAGAAAAAGCGGCGGCGAAAAAGCGCGGATTCCTTTTGACGAACGTCCGTCTGCTCGCGCAGAAATTCGGCGTTCCCGCGGAAGACGTTCTCGGCGTGCTCGACGCTTTCATTCGCGAAAAAAAACGCTTCGGCGTTCATTACGAACTTCTCGATGCCGGAGACTATGCGTTCCGCTGTTGCTCCCGTCGCGTGAGCCTTGTTCCGCAGAATGATGTCGTCGATTTTCTCGATATTTTGCTCGATGCGCATAACGCCGAAATCCGCCGCGGCGAACCCGAATCGACGTATCTTTTCATCGTCGGCGGGAACGACATCATTCCCATGCCGCGGGGACCCAATTACTCGGGAACGGCAGATCCGGACACGGATGCGGACTTGCTTTACGCGTTCCCGTATGGACGAGAAGCCGTCGAGGCGCTTTACAATGCGACTATTTTTGTTTTCGACGCGCTTTTCTACCTCGGTCGTTTGCCGTTCGGTCCGGATTCGGAGTTTTCCGACTTCCAAAATTACATGAGCAACGCCGTTGCCGCCGCCAAAACCGATTTTTCCGGCGGTCCGGCTTATTCGCAGAGCGATCCGCATTGGAAAAACATGTCGGCTTTCGTCGCCACGTCCCCGCGGGCGGCGGGAATGTTCCCGCGGCATTCCGTGACGTTGCCGGAAGAGGCTTTTTTCAAAGATATTTTTCTCACGCCGCCCATTTGCGAAGAAGGAGGCACGACAAAATCGGCGTTCTATGACTCGGCGCGTCTTTACTATTTTAATCTGCACGGTTCGTCTGCGCGGAAGACGCACGGATACTCGGGCGAACAAATGCGGCACTCCGGAAATTTTTTCCCCGGCATCGAGCCGGACACGATTTCGCGGGCGCAGGCGCTGAACTTCGTCGTCACGGAATCGTGCTACGGCGGGCGTTTCATCGATTATTCGACGGGCGACAGCATGGTGCTTTCCGCGCTCGCGGCGAAAACGGTGATTTATTTGGCTTCGTCGCGCGTGGCGTGGGGCGGCTTCGGGAACGGATCCGAAACGATGAACGCAATCGGTTGCGCGGACTTGCTTTGCGCCGCATTTATGGAAGAACTTCTGCGCGGCGGAAAAGACGCCGGCACGGCTCTGTTTTGCGCGCGACGGAGATTTTTTCAAAAAAAAGATTTTTCGCCGGAAGACCTCACGACAATCGTCGAGTTCAATTTGTTCGGCGATCCGACAATCGGGTTTTATCCTTCCGCGTCGAAGTCTGCGCTTCCCGCCGCCGCGTTCGGGAACGTCGCCGGAGCTTTTGCGCACGGGAACGCGAAATTCGTCGCCGTGCCGTCGCGGGAACGCCGTTCTTTCGCTCCAAAAAGCGCGAAAATCGGATTCGCGAAAGAACGCGTCTCCGACGACGGGAACGGCGCTACGCCGGCGCTTCTGGAGCGCGTTCGCGCGCAGGTCAACGCGAATCTCGCGCAAATCCGGGAATCCGTGAACAAACATCTTTACGAAAATTACGGCGTGAAACCGCGCGCGCTCAGCAGCATTTTCCGCGTGAAATACGCGGACGGACGCGAAGAAATGAGCCTGACTTACAAAATGAGCGAGAACGAAATTTTCAAACCCGGCGTGACGGTGCGGATCGATTCGCGCAGGAACGTGAAATCCGTCCTCATGACTAAATAAACCGCTTGAAAACTGACGAATATGAATTGTCCGAAATGCGACTCTCCTCTGCGCGAAGGTGCGAAATTCTGCACGGCTTGCGGGCTGAAAATCGACCTCGCGGGAACGCCCACGCCGCCGCCTGCGCCCGCCTCCGACGCCTGTCCGAGATGCGGCGCGGCTCTGCGCGCGAACGCGAAGTTCTGCACGAGCTGCGGCGAGCGGCTCTCGGCGGGAACGGACGCGCCGCAACCGTCGTCTTACGCACAGGAAACAGGGACGAGTTCCGTTCCGGTCGTTCCCGCCGATCCGCAGGGAAAAAGCGTTCCTGACGCGAACGTCGTCGCTCCGGACACGACGGTCGTGGGGTTCGTCGGTCAGCGCATTTACTGGAACATTCTTCCCGGGCAGATCGCGCGCGTCATCACGGAAGTGGAATTCGAGTCGCTCGGCGCGGTGCAGGGCATCATCGTTCCCGAGGGCATGACGGCTTACATCCGCGCGAACGGGCGCACGATCGCGGCGCTCAGCGGCGGCGCGTATGATTTCGTCGGCGCGCCGGAAGAAATCGGCGAAAAAGAGGGCATTTTCAAACGCGGCTGGAAACTGCTCGCGAATCTTTTCCGTAGCGAAAAAGCGAAGGAAGATGCGGCGCGGGACGCGGCGGCGGCTTCCGAATACAACCGCCAGCAGCGTCTGATTTTGGAAAACGCGAAGAACGGCGCGGCGTTTTCCGTCGTGATTCTGTTGAACAAGGCGTTCCCGCTGCTCGTTGGCGCGCGTCAGGCGAATCCGGACGATTACAAGATTTTTGTGCCGATGAAAATCCGCACGCGCTATGTGGAGCTGGACGTCGGCGTGAACGCGTATTTCAAAATCGCCGACGCCGAGCAGTTCATTCTGCATTACCTTACGGATCGTTCGTTGTTCAACACGACGCATGTGCTGGATGAAATTTCCGAGCCGATCCGCATCTGCGTACAGAACGTTTTGGAAAATTGCGAACCCGACGAAAAAGGACGCGTTCCCGACGAACTGCGAGGCGCGATCAAAATCGCGATCAACGCGGAAGCCGAACGCGGTTTTCACGGGATCGCCGTCGTGCGCGTCGCCGAAATCACCTCGTCGAACGAAGATCTGGCGCGCTTCGCCGAGCTTTCCCGCGAAATGTATCTTTCCGAGAAGGAACTCGATTATTTGAAGCGCACGAACGATTTCAAAAACCGCCTCGCCGACGTGACCAACGAACAGCGTCTGCACGAGGCGCGTTCCGGCGTCGAAATGCAGCGCGCGCTCGACGAAATCAACCGCGACGACCTGTTGCGGGAAGACGAGCTGGAAAAATTCAAGACGACTTTGGAAAACGCGCGCATCGTCCGCGAAGCGAAGGACGACGGCGAACGCGACGCCGCGCTCGCCGAAATCCGCAACGCGGGACTGATTCGCGAGACGGAGCTGGAAATGTTGCTTTCGCAGAAAGTTTCCGCGTTGAAAATGATGCAGTATAAGGACGGTCTCGATTTCGAGCGCGTGCGGATGCAGGGCGAACAGGAAATCGCCCGGATCGCGCTCGAAGGCGAACTTTCCCTCGCCGCCAAGCGCGACGAATACGCGGATTCGCGTTTTTACAAAGAACTGGAAAAACAGAAGGCCGCCGACGAGCAGGACCTGGAACGCCGCCGCGCGGAAGCCGCGTTGGAGCGGGAGGAAACCGCCGCCGACGTCGATCAGCTTTTGCGCGTGCAGAACGCCGAGCGGGAACATCTGCTCGCGGTCGAACGCGAGCGTTCCCGCAGGGAAATGTCCGCGGAGCAGGTGCTTGCGGAAAAGGGCGGCGCGGAAGCGGCGTTGGAATTCGCGCGCGGGAAATTCGGCGGAGCGGCGGATCGCGCCGCGAACGACCGCATCGTCGAAATGTATCAGAAAAATTTCGAAATGATGCAGAACATGATGCAACGCTCGATGCCGGGCACTCCCGCCGCGTATCCGCCGAATTACGGACAGCCGCCGATGCCGCCGCACGCGGGAATGCCGAATGCCGCGGGAACGCGGTTCTGCGGAGAATGCGGCGCGGAAAATCCTGCGGGAACGCGCTTCTGCGGCGGTTGCGGGGCGAAACTCGGCTGATTTTTTCAAAAAAAGAAAATTTCGGAAAATGGAAACGGTTTCAGGAACAGTGGAAGTGCGCAGGTTGCACGTCGGTTCGAAATCCGAAGGCGACTATGCTTGCATCAAGTGCGACGACGGGCGCGACTTCAAAATTTACCGCGCGGGCGTTTTTCCCGCGGGAGACGCGTTTCTCCGCTCGTTCGCGTCGCGGCGCGTCAGCCTCGACGGCGAGGCGGAAAACAGCGGTTATTTTCTCGTTTTCGCGTTGCGTCTCGAAGACGGAACGCCTCAGCCGTTCCCGCCGTCCCCGAAGCCGCCGTCGGTAAATTTCGACTTCGCTTCTCTGAAAAGCGTTCCCGCGAAACGGGAAAGCGCGCCTTTGCGTTTCCCGAAAAAATCAAGGAAACGCGGCGTCCGCCGTTGAAAATTAAAAGAAAAACGAAAATCCCATGAGTGTCTTTTGCAAAGAATGCGGCGCGTCCGTTCCGCTCGGTTCGAAAAAATGTCCGGAATGCGGCGAACCCGTTCCCGCGTCCGCGGCTTCCGTCGCTTCGCGTCCCGTTCCCGCGGCGGCTCCTTCCGGCGCGGGTTCTGCTCCGGCGGGACGGAAAATCATCGCGTCGAGCGTGAGCGAAAACAACGCGACGGATAATTCGCAGCACGTCAACACGACTTCGACCGACAATTCCAGCCACGTCCACAACACGACGATTATTCAAGGCGGCGCGGGAACGGATTACTGCGGCGTGTGCGGTTCCGTTCTCGAAAAAAATCACGCGAAGTGTCCGAAATGCGGAAAGAAAATCTGCCCGTCCTGCAAGGCGAACGGAAAAAGCCGATGCATCGATTGTGACAAAAAAGCGAAAGAAGAATATCGCCTCGAATTCCGCGGAATGCTTTTGGAAATGGGCGGAAAACTCAATGCGTTCGGGCGGCGGATGATGGACGAGACCGCGCGGAAGCTGGACATTACCGCAGAGGAAAAAGCCGAAATCGAAAAAGAATTTGCGTCGTATGCGCAAGGCGCGGCGACAAGTTTTTCGGACGGCGTAAAAACCGCTTCCGCGCCGGACGTCGCTCAGTCCGCATTTTCCGCTTCGCCGCGCGTGTCTGCGGCGACGGGAACGGCGGGAACGATCGGCGGGAAAGGATTGGGCGCGATTTGGGACGTCGTCGATCCCGTGAAACCCGTGTCCGTCGCGCAAACTCCGCAAAAACCGTCCGCTTCCGCGGGAACGGCGAATAATTCTTCCGCTCCGCAGAATCCGTCTGCGGGAACGTCGGGGAACCCCGGGTTTTCGCTGTGCGGCGTCTCACGAAAATTTTTCGCGCTCGCGGTGTTGGGAACCGTGATCGCGATCACCATCACGGTTTTAAAAATTAAATTCTACCCGGACCCGGATATTGTCGTCCGTCCCGCGGGAAAATACTTATCCGACTATACGGCGTTCGAGGATAAAAAAGTCGCGCCGTGGGCGCGGGAACACATGCCGGAAAAGTATGGGGCGCTCGAAGAATTCGAAAAGAATGTGCGAAACCTAGCCACGAAAATCGAGGAGATTCGGGGTAGCGGCATGGAGGTCGGATATTTTACGGAAAAGGAACGTTCGGAAACGCAACAGGCGTTGGACGAGACGGATATTTCCGCGCGGGCGATCCGCGATGAGATTCTCGGCGCTTACCGGCGTTTCCCCAAACGGATTTTGGTGACGGACGAAACGACGTTCCGTTCGCCGGCGGGAACGGATCACACGCGTTTCGAGCGCGACGGGGACAAAATCGTCGCGTGGGCGAAGCGGAAAATGCCGGCGGATTTTGACGCGCTCGCGAACGCCGAGAACGCCGCCCGCGCCGCCGACGAAAACATGGTCCGGCTCGCGAAGCCTCTGGAAAGCGATCCCGCGACGTGGGGCAACCTTGACGGGAACGCGGATTTCGTCGCCGAAAAAACGAAGCTCGAAAAGGCGGAAAATTCGGCGAAAAGCCTTCACGAAAAAATTCTGAACGCTTACGCGGGCAGACCGAAGACGAAGCCTTACGCGCTGGAACGCGGGGACACGCCGACGAAAATCTGCGCCAAGCACGGCATCACGATGGACGAACTTCGGGATTTGAATCCGTGCGTCGAGTTTTCCGTGCTCAAAATGAGCGTGGGGCAGGTCATCGCCGTTCCCGCGACCGACGAAGACTGAAAAATTTTTAACCGTAAAAAAATCACAATCAACCATATCCGATCTATGAAAAAACAAATGATTATTGCCGGAATTCTCGCCGCCTCGGCTGCCGCGTTTTCCGCTTGCTCCACCACCGGCGGCGACGCCGTTCTCACGTCGAATGTTCAGCCGGCTCCCGGTCCTCTGACGCTTTCGGCGATTGACGACCGCGACACGGAAACGCACTTCCGCGCCGCCGGGATCGGCACGAACAAGGACTTCGCCACGGCGAAGCAGATTGCGCTCGCCGACGCGCGCACGCAGCTCGCGAACAAAGTCAAAACGAAAGTTTCCGGCACCGTCGAAAACGTGACGAAAGCGAAAGACGTGAACGGCGAAAACATCATCACGACGACGTCGCGCGAGCTGATTTCCAAGCAGGCGACCGACCAGACGCTGCGCGAAATGCAGCAATACACGGCGACGCTTCACGAAAAGAACCAGAACGGCGATTTCGTCGTTCACGTCGGTCTCGAAGTGCCGCGCTCCGTCGTCGCGAACGCCGTTTCCTCCGCCGTCGACAACGTGGCGGAGAGCGATCCCGCGCTCGCTGCCGTCAAGGAGCAGATCAAGCAGAAAAGCATCACCGATCTGATCGACAAAGGATTGTAAAAATCCGTTTCGAAGAGTCCGGCAGACCGCGTTCCCGCGCGGATTCCGGTTTGCCGGACTCTTTTCCCGAAACCCGAAAAACGATACGTTCCCGTGAAAATTTCCCGAAGTCTATTGTTTGCCGCGTTCGCCGCGTTCGTTCCCGCGTCCGTGGTTTTCGCGGAGCAGAAAAGCGTTTCCGCGCGCGGAGAATATCCGCTCGCGATCGACGCGAACGTTTCGCCGCTCGCCGCGATGGAGCGCGCCTGCGAAAAGGCGAAGGAAGACGCGATCCAGCGAACCGTCGGCGTGAACGTGAAAACGTGGGATATGCTGGCGCGGGACGACGTTTCGGGAACGGCGTTCACGAGCCTTTCGCTGCAGTCTTCGCAGGGAATCGTCAAAAAATTCGACGTGAAAAAAAGCGGCTGGCACTTCGAGAATCCGGGCGATCCCGCGAGCCCGCTCTGCGTTTATTGCGAAGCGGACGTGATCGTCGAAAAATCCGAAGAGAAGCCGGATCCGGAATTTTTCGCGAAGCTCGATGGCGGGCGGCTCCGCTATTACGAAGGCGAGAAGGCGACGTTTTCCGTCACGCCATCGAAAGATTCCTATCTCACGATTTTTTATCTGAACGCGCGTCTCGGCGGCTCGAAAGTTTTTCCGAACCGCGCGTTCAAGGAAAACGAATTCGCCGCGGAGGAAAAGACGCGGCTCCGCCCGATCTCGATGCTTCGCGAAACCGGCGGCGACGAGCCGGAACGCGGCTGGCTGATGTTCGTTTTCACGAAAAAAGACATTCCGTTTCTCGAACCGCCGGACACGCTCATCGGCTCGGACGAAATCAACGCGTGGCTTGCGCGCATTCCCGCGGACGAGCGGTTTTTCATCCTCTCGCCGTATTCGATTCTGAACGAAAATCTTTGACGATTCCCGCATCATGAAAAAGCCCGTTCCCGCCGCAATCGCTTTTTTCTGCGCCGCATCCGCGTTCCCGCTGTTCGGCGCCGCCGACGACTTTTCTTCGACTTACGTCAAATACGAATCGCCGAACCGCGGCACGTTCGGCTGGCGCACGGCGGACGGCGAACTCGTCGTTCCCGCGATGTTCGACGACGTGGGCGAATTTTCCTGCGGGCGATGCGTCGTGAAGCTCGGCGGGCTTTACGGCTACTTCGATTACGAGGGCATGATCGCCGCTCCCGTGCGCTTTCTCGAAGCGGGAACGTTCCGCAGGACGAAGGCGGGAACGCCTTACGCCGAAGTGCGCGACGCCTACGGCTGGAATTTCATCGACGAATTCGGCATTCCCGTTTTTCCGAAAAGCAAAGCGAAGAAAATTGCCGACGCGAAGACGCTCGGCTTGGCGGAATTTTATCTCGATTCCCGCGCGATTCTCCGCGCGGACGACGCGTGCAGCGAGACGTTTTCCGATTACGCGCGGCGGAGCATCGGCGCGTATCTTTCTTTCTGGTATCCGAAAAACGAATACGAAACGACGGACGACTGGCGCGCGCGGACGTCGCCCGAAAAAGTCGCCGCAAAGCTCGAAGAGCTGCAGCGCATCGCGCTCGCGCGGTTCACGGCGGACAGAGGCGAAAAAACGCCCGTTCCCGCGGATTTCAAAATTCTCAAATACGACGCGGACAACAGCGCGTTTCTTCTGCGGCACAAAAAATTCGGCGCGGTCGTCGTTCCCGTGCCGCGCAAGGATTCCGCCGCGTTCCGCAACGCTTTCGCTTCGGCGAAACTTTCTTCGCCGGAATACGCCGTCGGGAAAAACGATCTGATCATGCTCAAGGGGCTGGAAATCGAGTTGCCCGACGGCAGGACGTATTCCGCCGATCCCGCGCGCGTCTTCGAGCTGGCGAAAGTTTTGCCCGGTCTGGAAATCGAGCTGCCCGCCGAGGGCGGGACAGTCGACATTCCGCCGCGTCCTGCCGATTCCGACGCGGACAACGACATTCCCGAAAACGCGACGCAGCCGGAGCGGCGACGTTTCGTTTGCATCATCGCCAACGAAAGCTACGAACACGAGGCGGACGTGCTGTTCGCCGGAAACGACGGCTTCATTTTCCGCCGCTATTGCGAGAAGACGCTCGGCGTTCCCGCGGAAAACATCATTTACCGGAAGAACGCGAGTCTTGCGCAAATGAATTCCGCGATCGCGGATGCCTGCCGCCGCTCCGACGCGTTCCCGAACTCGGAGCTGATTTTTTATTACGCGGGGCACGGCGTTCCCGTGGGCAAAGCGCGTGCGCCGCATCTGCTTCCCGCGGACTGCCGCGCGGACGACGCGGAAAAAGGCGGGCTGGATCTGGCGCGTTTTTACGAAATTTTGAGCGACAGCAAAGCGGAAAGCGTTCTCGTTTTTCTCGACGCGGGTTTCGACGGCTCGATGCGCGACGGCGCGTCGCTCAGCAAGGGCGGGCGCGTGCCGAGAATGGAGCCGGAAAGCGGGACGCCGCTCGGCAGAACGATCGTTTTCTCTGCCGCGTCCGGACGCGAGAGCGCCAACCAGTTCGCCGAAAAGTCGCACGGAATGTTCACTTATTTTCTATTGAAAAAAATGCAGGAATCGCGCGGGAACGTCACGCTCGGCGAACTCGCCGAATATCTCGAAAAAAACGTGCGCGAAACGGCGCTGCTGAAATGCGGACGCCCGCAGACGCCGACGACCGCTCCCGCCGAAGCCGTTCCCGCGGATTGGGAAAATCGCCTTTTGAAATGAACGGGAATCGACGAAAGGATTTGCGATGAAAAAAATGAAACATGTCGCATTGCTCGTGCTGACAGGCGTTCCCGAGCTGATTTTTTCCGGTTGTGCGGCGGGAACGGCGTCCGCGCTGAAAGCGGCGATCGACGGACGCTCGACGGATTTGGCGGGCGTCGCGGAACTCGTGAAAAAAGAACCGGACGCGCGACTCGACGACGGCAGAAGCTGTCTGTTTTACGCCGTGAAGATGGAGCGTTTTGCCATTGCGGAAACGATGGCGGCGAACGGCGCGCGCATGACTGCGGGCGAGGCGCACATTCTTTTCGATGTCGAGGAAAAGAAAACGGCGTCTGCGCGCTATCGCTTCATGCAACCGATGTTCCCGTCTCAGATGGCGAAATACGCCGACGGCGTTCCCGCGGAAGAGCAGAAATTCTACACGTGCGGGGCGGGAGCGTCCGCGGAGAAAATCGCGCGGGAACTGCGCTGCACGACAGACGCGCTGATCGCCGCCAATCCCGACGTCGATTTCTCGCATCTGCGTCGCGGTCAGAAGCTTCTCGTCCCGCAGCGCGGAAAATAATTTCAGAAAACATTCCAAAAAAAAGTAAAAACCATGCAGAAAGAATTTGAAGTTTTCATTTCTTACCGCAGATCCTATTACGAAGTGCGGGAAGACGGAACGAAGCGGAAAATAGACGTCGGCTTCAGCGTCGCGCGCGAAGTCGCCTTTTTGCTCAGCTCGGAAAAATACGGCGTTTATTTCGACGACGTCGCGCTTCCGGGCGGCGACGATTACGAGCGCCACATTTTCAAATCGATCCCGCAGTGCAACGACGTGATTCTCGTTCTCGTGCCGCATGCGTTCGATCGATGCACGGGCGAGAACGATGTTTTCGGGCGAGAAATCGTCTCCGCGCTCGAGAACAAAAAAAACATCATTCCCGTTTTCGTGAACGGTTTCACGATGCCGGAAACTCTCGACGAATTGCCGGAAATGCTGAGCGTTCCCGCGAAAAAATATCTGGAAGAGACCGGACGCTCGTTCGTGCGTCTGCAAGGCGCGCGCGTGGAGGCGTCGGAAACGGTCAGCACGGAAAACGTCCGCATGATTAAAAATACGATTTTCACCGAGGTTTTGCCGTATTTGAAAAGCCGTCCGGGAATCACGCGGAAGACGCCGCCGCCGGAGCCGGTGAAAAAAAGCTTCAAGCTGGCGGTTTCCCTCGCCGTGGTCATCATCGGCGTGTTCGCGTGCGTGGAACTGCTGAAAACGCCGCCGCCCGATGCGACCGCGCAGACGGCTGAAAATTCCGCACCCGTCGTTCCCGAGGACGTCGGCGACGCGGCGGAGACGGAACCGCCTGCGGCGGCGGAAAGCGTTCCCGCGGAGAGCGAAGAAACCGCCGTCGCGACGACGGTCGAAAATCCGGAGGCGAAAAGCGCCGGAGAACCCGCGCCCGAAATCGTAGCGCAGAACGTTCCCGTCGAAGCGAAAGAACCGGAATCCGCGTCCGCCGTGTCCGAAAGTTTGCCGGAAGCCGTTCCCGCGCCCGCGCCGGTTGCCGAAGAATTGTTCGCGGCGGTGAAGGGCGGGAACGCCGAGCGCGTGAGCGAAATTCTCGCGGCGGGAACGGACGCGAACGCGGTTTCCGCCGAAAACGGCGCGACTGCGCTTTGTTCCGCCGCCGTCCGCGGGAACCTCGAAATCGTTTCGCTGCTGATCGACGCGGGCGCGGATCCGAATTTCGCGATCGCGGAAAGCGGACTGACGCCGCTTCATCTCGCGGCGGCGCAGGGCAACGTTCCCGTCGTCAAGCTTCTGCTCGGCTCGGACGCGTCCGCCGCCGCCAAGGACAAAAACGGACTGACGCCTGCCGATTTCGCGTCGGATGCGGAAGTGAAATCGCTTCTCGAAAATTTTTCAAAATAAACGGAAAGGCAAATTTATGAAAAACCTGCTGAAAAAAATCATGCTCCTCGCCGCTCTGGCGTCGTTCGCTCCGCTTCCCGCGATCGCGGCGAACGAGTCCGCGGGAACGCCGAAAAAACACACCGTCGCCGTGGCGAAAGTCGAAGTGCTTCCGACGCTGAAAGCGAAAATCGAACGGGAACGCCGCGACGAGGCGATGCGGCGGATCGTCGAAGCGCTGACGGACAACATGGGTTCCGCGATCAACGGCACGCGGCGGCTCGAAGTCGTCACGGTGGGCGACATGGACGTCATCGTCAAGGCGATCGCGCGGGGCGAAAATATTCTTTCGAACGCGGAACTCGCTCCCGCGCTGAAAAATTTCGAATACGGCATCGCGGTCAAAATCGACGATTATCAGGATCTGGAGCAGGAGAAAGCGTTCCCGGCGCTTGGTCAGACGCTGACTTACCGCAATATCCGCATCGGCGCGATCGCGAATTTCATCGAAAGCACCACGGGAACGATCGCCGAATCGCCGAATTTCATCGTTTCCAAAAGCATCAAGCTCAACAGCAGCGCGGGCGTGAAGACGACCGGAGACAAATCCGACGAAATCATCGCGCAGCTCACGCGGGAACTCTGCAAAAAAATCGCGTTCAAACTCGCGGACAAACTTGCGCCGCCGCGCGTGATCTCCGTCGGCAAAAACGGGAAAACGCTTACGATCAACAAAGGCGACGACACGGACATTTACGTCGGGCAGATTTATGAAATTTTCGCGATCGGCGAAGAAATGATCGATCCCGACACGGGCGAATCGCTCGGTTGCGAGGAAGAATTCGTCGGCAAGGCTCGCGTGACGCGCGTGAACGCGAAATTTTCGCAGGCGGAAATTCTCGAAAACAACGGAATCGAGAAGAACGGCGTCGCGCGTCCCGTCGTTCAGGCGGACGCGAAATCGGCGAAGTAGTCGGTCGCGTCCGCGGCGGTTTTTCGGGCGGCGGCGTTCCCGCGACGCCCGGAAGACCGTCGGAAAAAAACAAACTCTCTCTCAACCTGTATTGTTTTCTTTATGAAAAAAGATGTCGGCAATTATTCGCGTTCCCGCTTTCTCTCGTATATCGACGGGATATTTTCGCGCGGCATGAAGGGGCAGTTCTTCATGTTCTGCGGCGCGGTCGTCTTGGTGTGGATCATCGCATCGCTCGTCGTCACGACGTTTTTCGGGGGCAAATTGATAGAAGGCGAAGTTTCTCCGTGGCTCTCGGTTTATTACATGCTGCATTGCGGGATCGACATGGACCCGTCGCTTCCCCTTTCCGTGCAGATTTTGATGATTGTGCTCGGTCTCATCGGGTTCGTCATTTTCACGGGCGGTCTGATCGCCGTCTGCTCGAACATGATCGAGCGCCGCGTCGAACTCGTGCAGAAAGGGCTCGTGCATTACAAGCATCGGAACCACTATCTGATCATCGGGAACGGCGAGGCGGTGAACGGGCTGATCGAATCGATTCACGACGGGAACGTGTGGCGGCTCGTGCAGGGCGTTTTCGGTGAAAAGAACAGCTACAACGGGGAAGACATCGTCATCGTGCCGAACGGCGACGTCGAGTCGGAGCGGGAACGCATTTTCGCGAAAATCCGGTTCGAGGCGAGTAGCCGGAAGCACGTGAACCGTATCTATTTTTACTATAACGGAATGGAGACGCAGGAACAGATCGCGAAGCTCTATCCGGAGCTTGCGCAGGCGATTTTTATCATCGGCGACAAAAATTGCACAGCGGGGCGCGACGTGCGCAATCTTTCCTGCATGGGCGAACTTTCGAGACTGATTGAAATCCGCACGACGGCGGCGGGCGGTCTGCGGGAACGCCCCGTTCCCATTTTCATCGAAGTGGATCGTCCGGAAACGTTCAGCATTCTTCAAAAAGTCGACCGCATTCCGTTCAAGAGCAGCGAGAGCGTGTTTTTGCATCCGTTCAGCATCCACGAAAACTGCGCGCGGAAACTCTGGGGGCTTTACGGTTCGTCGCCGAACGGCAAGCGATACAACGTTTCGTATCGACCGCTCGACTACGTGCCGATCACGGCGGATTCCAACCGCTTCGTGCATCTCGTTATCGTCGGGCTGGGCGAGGCGGGAATGTCGCTTCTTCTCGAAGCGCTGCGCATCTGCCATTACGCGAATTTTGAAAAGAGGGGACGCAAGACGCGGATCACGGTCGTCGATCGGGATTTCGAAGCGAAACGCGATTCGTTTTTCGCGCAGTTTCCGAACTTGGAGCAGATCCACGACATCGAGCTTGAATTCGTCGCGCGGAACGCGGAAAGCGAACCCGTGCGCGCCATGCTCGCGAAATCCGCGACGGATCCCGATTGCCTGCTGACCGTCGCCGTCTGCCTGAGCGATCCCGAGGTCGCGCTTTCCGTCGGTATCAATTTTCCCGAAGCGGTTTACCGCTACGACAGCGGCGTGAAGCCGCGCGGGAACGGCGTGCTGATCCGTCAGACGGAGCTGGGCGAGCTGGCGAATTCTGTGGACGAAGAGAACGTGCGCTACCGCTACGTCAAGGTTTTCGGCGCGTTCGAAGACGATTTCGATTCGGATTTGCTCAACGACAAAATTCCGATGCGCATCAATTACGATTACGACTGTTTCAGCGCGCAGGGCGGCGATCCGCTGGGCGTTCCCGTCGCCGACATTTCTTCGGACGCCGCGAAGCGGGCGATGGAGCGTTCATGGTTCCGCCTCCCCGAATACAAACGCTGGTCGAACCGTTTTCAGGCGGAAATGTTCCGGACGTATCTGCGCACGATCGGCTACGATTTGAGCCGCGTTTCCGGCGAAACGCGAATCGAGCTGAAGACGATGCGCGGCGTTCAGAAAAGCATTCGCGAGAACAAGGAAATTCTTTCCGACATGGAGCATCGCCGCTGGTGCGCGGAAAAAACACTGAGCGGATTCTCCGCGGGACCGGTCAAAGATGAAGTGCGCCGCGTGCATTGCGACATTTGTCCGGTGAGCGAACTCTCCGAAGAAAAGAAAAACCTCAACTTCCGGCCGATTCTCAACATCGCGACGTTCCTGCTCGACGAAAAATGGACGATTGTCAAATACGACGAGCGCGAAGACGACGCGGCGGCGGGAATCCTGTCCTGAGCAGAGAAAAAAACGAACGAACGCCGTTTCCGGAAATTTTTTCGCGGGAACGGCGTTTGTTTTTTTTCGCGGGAACGCGTTTGCGGCGCGGCGTTTTTTTTTCAGGAGAAAAAAATATCTTCGAGCGCGAGGCAGATCGCGTGATAGACGGGCAGGTGAAGTTCCTGGATTTTAAACGTCGCGTTTTCGGGAACGCAGATGCACACGTCGGCGAGCGTTTTGAGTCTGCCGCCCGTCGCGCCAGAAAGCCCGATCGTCGCCAAGCCTTTTGCCCGCGCCGTTTCCATGGCGAACCCGACGTTTTTAGAATTGCCGGACGTCGAAATGCCCAGCAACGCGTCGCTTTGCGCGCCCAAGCCCCAGACGAGTTGCGCGTAGCCGTAATACGGGTCGCAGTCGTTCAGCCACGCCGTGTTGATCGCGCCGAGACTGTGGAGCGAGATCGCCGGAAGCGCATCCTGGAGCTGTCCCGCGAGCGATTCGCCGAGGCGTTCCCGCGCGTCGCGTTTCAGCGGGCGTTTTGAACAGAAGCCCTTGAGAAGCTCGCCAGCGATGTGATCCGCGTCCGCCGCGCTCCCGCCGTTTCCGCAGAGCAGAAGTTTCCCGCCGCGTCGGAACGTCGCTTCGAGGACGTCGACGGCGCGCTGGACGTCGTTCCCGCACGGTTCGAGAACGGGATAGCGTTTGAGCAGGAAAGCGATCTGCGGGTGAAGCGGCATGGCGGCGGGAACGGTCGCTTTTTATTTGTAAAACGCGTTGATTTTTTCGGAAACGTCTTTGTAGGTCGAATCCGCCATGTAAAGCGTCTTGTATTCGGCGATTGCCTCGTTGCGTTTGCCGGATTTTTCCAGCGCGGAAGCGAGTTCGTAAATCACGTCCTTTTTGAGGTCGTTCATCAGCCCGATTTCACCTTTGGCGACAGCGAGCTGGTCGGCGGCGAGATCGAATTTGCCGTCGGCGATGAACGCGCGACCGAGGTTCAGCATCGCGAGATGGCGGTTTTTTGGCGAACGCTGCGCGAGTTGCAGTTCGCGGATCGCGCCGTTCACGTCCCCGCTTTCAAGAAGCATCAATCCGAGATCGTAGCGGTAATTGTAATCGTTCGGATATTTTTCGACGAGTGTCTGAATCGATTGGAGCTTGTAGGTTTTTTCGGCTTCGCGGAGCTTTTCCAGATAATCCGTGTATTCCTTGTTGCCGGGATTCTCGGCGACGACTTTTTCCGCCGCGCGGATGCAGTTTTCGTAATTTTCCGTCGTGAGCGAGTGCTCGAGTTTTTCGAGCGTCGCGTCTGTCTTGCCGTTCGTCGTTTGACGCGCCTGCTGAATCGCCCAGATTGCGGCGTTTAAGTCGCCGGCGATTTTGTAGGTGCGGGAAAGGTCACGGAAAATCTGCGTGTTTTCGGGATCCGCCTGCGCGGCTTCCAGAAGCTTCGGAATCGCCGCCGCCGCCGCGTCCGCGTCGGAAACGACGCGCGATTTCTGTTCGAGTTCGAGTGCCTTGTCCTTGTCCGCGATTTTGCTGCGGTAGTCGCCGTCGTCGTCCCAGCTTTTTTTCATCGTCATTTTGACGGAGACTTGGCGCGCCAGTTCCTGTAAATCGCCGTCGCCGGGGAATTTTTTCAGCGCGCCGTTTACGGCTTTTTCCGCGCGTTCGCCGTCGTCGTCGTTCATGTAGGCGTTGACGAGCTGCTTGTAGTTTTCCGTTTTCGGCTCGACGGCGACGATTTCCTCGTAGGCGAGGGCGACGGCGTCCCACAGCTCGAGCGTTTCCGCGGCTGCGGCGAGCAGTTTGTTCGCGGGAATGTCGAACGGATTTTTCGCCAGCGTTTTTTCCGCGTGTTCCATCGCCGCTTTCGGATCGGATTTCGCCACGGAAGATTTTCCCGCGAGCGAGACAGAGCTGAAGAGTTTGCCGAAGCTTCCGCCGGAAGGTTTGTTCCCGCAGAGCGCTTTCTGCGCGCGGCGGAGTATGCGGCGAACTTCCGTGCATTCTGGGTGCCTGCCGAGGACGGCGGAGGCGGTTTCCGCAGCGAACTGCGGGTTTCCGCGCGCGATTGCGGTTTCCGCGGCGGCGATTTGTTTTTGTTCGCGAGGGTCGATGTCTTTCAGGAGAACTTTGGGCATAAGCGTATTTTTTTAATTGACCGAAGAATATCCGATGTCGCACATCATGGGCGTTCCCGTGTCGTTTTTCAAGAAAACAAAGTGTGCGGGAACGCTTGCGGGAATCGCCGTGCGGTCCGGGATGTGAAAGGGCGCGAAAAAGCGTTCCCGCGGCGGTTTTTGCGGGAACGATTTTTTTTGAGAGAAAAGGAGACGGTTCGCGGGAGCGGTCAGCGCAACTTCGCGTTTTCCTGAGCGAGAAACGCGAGAATCGCCTTCTGCGTGTGCAGGCGGTTTTCCGCTTCGTCGAAAATGATGCTCCGCGAACCCTTGAGCACGCCTTCGGAAACCTCTTCGCCGATGTGTGCGGGAAGGCAGTGCATGAAAAACGCGTCTTTTTTCGCGAGCGACATCAGATGCTCGTTGACCTGATACGGACGAAATTCGCGCAGACGGCGTTCTTTTTCTTGCTCCATGCCCATGCTGACCCAGACGTCCGTGTAAATCACGTCGGCGCCTCTCGCCGCTTCCTCGGGATCGGTCGTGAACGTGAAATTCGGTTTCAGCCCGTCGGCTTCGAATTGCCTGTAAAGCTCGGCGCGCGGCTCGTAGCCGGCGGGACCGCAGAGCACGATTTCCATGCCGAGATGCACGCAACCGAGCGCGAACGTGTTGCCCATGTTGCACGCGGTGTCGCCGATGAAAACGACTTTGCGCCCGCGCAGGCATTCGCCCATTTTCTTGGCGTTCCCGCCCGACCAGCGTTCGGCGAGCGTGAACATGTCCGTGTAGAACTGGCAGGGATGAAGAAAATCCGAAAGCGCGTTGACGATGGGCATCGAGCCTTCCCGCACGAACGTTTCGAGCAACGAATGCGCGTGACAGCGGATCACCATGCCGTGCAAGTAGCGCGAGAGCACCTTCGCCGTGTCTTCCGGCGTTTCCCCGCGCGAAAGCTGCATGTCTTCCGCGTTGAGCATTACGGGATTGCCGCCGAGTTCATGGACGCCGACCTGGAACGAAACGCGCGTGCGCGTCGATTTCTTGAAAAAAAGCAGTCCCCACGACTGGCGCGCGAGCGGTTTCGCCGCGTCGGTGTTCCCGCGTCCGGCTTTCAGCGCGGCGGCGAGTTCGAAAACGTAAGCGATTTCCGCGACGCTCAAATCGGTTTCTTTCAGAAAATGTCTCATCTCTCTCTCTGCGTTCGTGTTTGCGAATGGTGAATTTTTGAAAAGCGGGAAATAAAGCAATGTTTCCGCGGGAACGCAATTTCGAAAAACGGCGCGTTCCCGCGCGAAAATCCGCTTGCCGCCGACGGGAACGCGCAATTAGGGTTTTCCCTCGCGATGACAACGGACAAAAAATCTGCCGCCGAACGGCTCCGCGAATTTGAAAACGCCCGCGCGAACGGAGATTGCGCCGCCGTGCGCCGCGCGCGCATCGAGGTTTTTCACGAAACCGTCGCGCTCTGCAACAGCGGCGAAACTTACGTTCCCGACGAAGGCGGAATCTTGGCGGCGGAAACGCGCGTCGACGTTTCCGCGACAGCGGCGATGATGCGCGGGAGCGTGCTTTACCGCGACCCGCCGGCGATTGCCTCGCCGCGGAAATTCGGCGCGGGAACGGAAATCTCCGTCGAGAATACGGATTCCTTTCTCGCAGGAAAGACCTTGTCCGAACGCGGATTTTCGCCCGCGGTTTTAAATATGGCGAACCGCCAGACGCCCGGCGGCGGCGTGCTCGACGGGAGCGGCGCGCAGGAAGAATGCCTTTTCCGGCGCAGCAATTTGTTCAAATCGCTTTACCAATTCGCCGCAGACGAACGCGGGCGCGATTTCGGCGTCGAGCCGCGCGACGAACGCTATCCGCTCGATCGCGATTCCGGCACGGTTTACTCGCCGCGCGTCTGCGTTTTCCGCGGACTCGAATCCGACGGCTACCCGCTTTTGCGCGAGCCGTATTTTCTCGACGTCGTTTCCGCCGCCGCGCTCAACCGCCCGCCGCTGGCGTCTCCGACGCGCCTGCGCGCCGACATGGCGGACGCGACCGAGCGAAAAATCCGAAGCGTCCTGCGCACTGCGGCGGCGCACGGGAACGATGCGCTCGCGCTCGGCGCGTGGGGCTGCGGCACGTTCCGCAATCCGCCCGGACACATCGCGTTGCTTTTCCGCAAGGTTTTTGCCGAGCCCGAATTCCGCGGCGCGTTTCGGAAAATCGTTTTCGCGATCATCGATGATCACAACGCGAATCTCGCGGAGTTCGAAGACGTTTTTTCCGCGGCGTGAGCGCGTTCCCGCGCCCTGCGCGGCGCGTGGGGAACGTTTTTTGATAAAGCGCGACGGGAATCGCCGCCGCCTTTTTGCGCGGGAACGATCACGGGGGTGCGGGAACGCTCAGCTCGCGTTCCCGCGCAGGGCTTTTTCCCGTTCGGAGAGCGTCGGATGCGAGTAGAAAAACGCGCTGTAAATCGGATGCGGCGTCAGATTGCTGAGATTTTTCTCGTGCAGCTTGCGTAGCGCGGAAATGAGCGCATCCGGCGTTCCCGTCGCTTCTTTCGCGAACGCGTCCGCCTCGTATTCGTGCTTGCGCGAAAAATGATTCGAGAGCGGCGAAATCCAGAACGTGACGAGCGGCGCGATCTGCGAAAGCAGAAGAAACGCGGGAACGATCATCAGCCCGGGAACGAATTTGAAGCCGAACGCCTCGAAGAATTTTTCCTGTCCGAGCAGCCAGCCGACGAACGCGAACGCCGCCAGCCCGATAATCGCCGAAACGGCGAGGCGTTTCGTGACGTGCCCGCGCTTGGAATGCCCGATTTCATGCGCGAGAACGGCTTCGATTTCCTTGGGCGAAAGCTGCTCGACGAGCGTGTCGAACAGCACGATTTGCCGCCATTTTCCAAAGCCGGTGAAGTAGGCGTTGGAATGCCCAGAACGCTTGGAACCGTCGATGATTTCGATTTTTTTCGCGACGAACCCGCAGCGCTCGGCGAGAGCCGCGAGCGTGTCGCGCAGTTCGCCTTCGGGCAGCGGAGAAAGTTTGTTGAAGAGCGGCAGAATCAGTTTCGGGAAAACGACGAGCAACAAGAGCTGAAACGCGATGAAGAAAATCTGCGCCCAGATCCACCACATGCGCGGGAACGCGTAATAAAACGCGAGAATCGCCCAAAGCAGCGGAAGTCCGATCAGCACGCCGAGAACGACGCCTTTGATTTTGTCGGAAACCCAAAGCCCGCCGGACGATTTGTTGAAGCCGAACTGCGCTTCGAGGCGGAAATTTTCATACCAGTCGAACGGCAGGTCGAGCAACCCGATGACGAGCGAAATCGAGACGAGGACGCAGCCTTCCCGCCACACGCGCGCCCAACCGGAAAGCTCCGCGTTCAGCCCGAAAAGCGTTCTCGCGAGGGCGTAAAGCGTCGGGAGCAGGGCGATGACGAGAATCAGCGTGAGCACGGCGCCGAAAAGCGTTTCCGCGTGTCCGAAATTGATTTTCCGTAGCGTGTAGGCGACGGATTTCCGGTAAGTTTCCGCGTCGACGACTTCGCGGTATTCTGCGGGAACGGCGTTCGCGCGGCGCAACGTTTCGCGGCGGTTCAGCGCGTCGAGCGCGACGGTCGCGGCGGTTTTCGCGGCGAGGAAAATCAGAAAAACGATTTGCAGGGCATTCATCGGTCTTGCGTTTCGCGGTGTTTTTTCAGGAAAGATTTCGCGGCGAGGAAAACGAGAGCCGCGGCGACGACGGCGGCGACGGAAAATCCGATCGCGTGGCTGTATTCGTAAACCTTTTCGAGAAGCCGGTCTTTGGGAACGACCGCGTGGAGATACCAGCCGATCGCCGCGAGAACGGCGTTCCAGATTCCCGCTCCGATCGTCGTGTAGAGCAAAAATTTCGGAAGCCGCATTTTCGACAGTCCCGCGGGAACGGAAATGAACTGCCGGACGACGGGAACGAGCCGTCCCGTCAGCGTCGCAATCGCACCGTATTTTTCAAAAAAAACCTCCGCGCGGCGGATTTTTTCTTCATCGACGAGACAGAGCCGACCGAGGCGGCTCGCCGCGAATTTGTAGACAAACGGACGTCCCAGCCAGCGCGCGACCGAGTAATTGAAAAGCGCGCCGACGTCCGCGCCGATCGTGGCGACGACGACGACGAGCAGAACGTTCATTTCGCCCGCGGCGGATTTGTAGGCGGCGGGCGGGACGACGACTTCGGACGGGAACGGAATGAACGAACTCTCGACCGCCATGAAAAACGCGACGGTCCAATATTCGATGTGTTCGAAGCACCAGTTGATCAACTCGGACATTTTTTTTCTTTCGGGAAAAAAAATAGGGAAACGGCGTTCCCGTTCAGATTTCAAAAATGAAGTTGTGATTCATTTCCATGCATGGCTCGGCTTCCGTCGCTTCGCCGACGATTTTCGCGGGAACGCCCGCGACGGTTGTGTGCGCGGGAACGTTGTCGAGCACGACGGAGCCCGCGCCGACTTTCGCGCAGGTGCCGATTTCGATATTGCCGAGAATTTTCGCTCCCGCGCCGATCAGCACGCCGGAACGCACTTTCGGGTGGCGGTCGCCGCGCGCTTTTCCCGTGCCGCCGAGCGTCACGGCATGAAGAATGGAGACGTTGTTTTCGATCACCGCCGTTTCGCCGACGACGAAGCCCGTCGCGTGGTCGAGCAAAATTCCGCAGCCGATTTCCGCCGCCGGATGAATATCGACGGAGAACGTTTCCGAGACGTGGCTTTGCAGGTAAAACGCGAGGTTGCGCCGTCCCGCGTTCCAAAAATGATGCGCGACGCGGTAAGCGGCGAGCGCGAGAAAACCTTTGAACCAGAGAAACGGCGTGAGCACGGATTCGCAGGCGGGATCGCGGTCGGCGGTCGCCTGTATGTCGTTCTGCGCCTGAATCAGCGCGCGCGGCGTTCCCGCGAACGCTTCTTCCGCGAGCGCGAAAAACGTCGCGTATTCCTTCGACGTGCGGGAAAGCTTGTGCGCGATGCGGGCGGCGAGCGCATCCGCGAAATTTCGGCGGGAAAGCACGAAATCGTTCGCCACGTGCGCGAGGAGCGGTTCCGCCGCGGCGAGCTTTTCCGCCTGCCGGCGCATTTCTTCCCAAAGGTCGATGTTTTCGTTTATGCTGTTTGTGCAGATGTCGTTCATCTGAAAAAAAATGAAATTCCCGCAATCAAACCGAGATTCTTCTCTGGCGGCGAGAGAAAAAGGTGTTATTTTTGCTGAAATCTCAAAAAAAAAGATTTCCTCGGTTTATGACGATGCGAAAAATAGTTTTGCTCGGAGCGACCGGCTCCATTGGAGAAAGCACGCTCAAAGTGCTGGACGGGCATCGCGACAAGGCGTCGCTCGTCGGCGTCGCCGTGCGTTCCCGCTGGCGCGAACTCGCCGCGATCGCGCGGAAATACGACGTGCGCCGCGTCGCGATTTTCGAGGAAGCCGCCGCGCGGGAAGCGGAAAAATCCGGCGAATTTCCCGCGGGAACGCGTTTTTTCGTCGGCGAAGACGGGCTGTGCGAACTCGCGGAGACGCCGGAGGCGAATCTCGTGATCACCGCCGTCGTCGGCACGCTCGGTCTGCGTCCGACGCTCGCCGCGATACGCGCTCACCGCGACGTCGCCGTGGCGAGCAAGGAAATTCTCGTACTTGCCGGAAAATTCGTCATGCGCGAAGCGCGGGAACGCGGCGTAAAAATTCTGCCCGTGGACAGCGAGCACAACGCGATTTTTCAGTGCATCGGTTCCGAACCGAAAAAACATCTCGATCGAATTATTCTCACGGCTTCCGGAGGAATTTTCCGCGACGCGACGCTTGCGGAAATGGCGCGCGCGCGCCCTTGCGACGCGCTCAAAAATCCGAATTGGACGATGGGTCCGAAAGTTACCGTCGATTCCTCCACGATGGCGAACAAAGGCTTGGAACTGATCGAGGCGACTTGGCTTTTCGGGCTTCCGCAGGAAAAAATCGACATCGTCGTGCATCCGCAGAGCATCGTGCATTCGATGGTGCAGTTCACCGACGGTTCCGTGCTCGCCCATCTCGCGCCGCCGTCGATGACGTTCCCGATTCAGAACTGCATTTTTCATCCGCATCGTTTCGGCGGCGTCGTTCCCGCGCTGGATTTTTCTCAGGCGTTGCGCCTCGATTTCCGCGCTCCCGACTACGCGAAATACAAGTGCCTGCGCCTCGCGCGCGAGTGTTCCCGCGCGGGCGGAACCGCTCCCGCCGTCTTCAACGCCGCGAACGAAATCGCCGTCGAAGCGTTTCTGCGGGAACGCATCCCGTATCTTGAAATTCCGGAAATCGTCGAAAAAACGCTCGCGTCGTTCCCGCCGCGCGAACCGGAAACGCTCGACGACGTGCTTGCCGTCGACGCTTCCGCCCGACGCTTCGCCGCCGCCGCGCTGAAAAACTGAACGGCTCTCTCTCCGCCGCGGCGAAAGCCGTTTTTTCTTTTTTTTGGGGACGCCTCAATCGCACGGCACGGCGAAAGCCGTTTTCTTTTTTTCGCGGGAACGCGTTCCCGCGAAAAAAAGCGTCCCCGCGCGAAAGGACGCGCGGGAACGCCGAACTTCAAACAAGAAATCTT
>CAZWIK010000009.1:0-22620 GCA_964633895.1 uncultured Enterobacteriaceae bacterium
CGGCGGCATACTTCCGGCTTCCGAGCCCTTTTTGACGCGGGAGCGACAGCTTTTTTTTTAATTTCTCAGATTCCGAGGAAATTCGCGCCGATGCGTGCCGCGCTCGTTTCGATGCCGAGTGCCTTGCGGACGCCCGCGAAGACGTCGCCGCCGCCGATGACCGCGACATTGTTTTTGAATTTGCCAAGGCGTTCCCGCGAACGTTTAATAAGAAGAAACTTTTTTGAATATCAAAAACCATGGCAGCTAAAACAATTCGTGACATCGATGTTAACGGCAAACGCGTTTTCATTCGCGTTGATTTCAACGTCCCTCAGGACAAGGCGACGGGAGCGATCACCAACCCTCAGCGCATCATCGCGGCGATTCCGACGATTCAATACGCGCTCGATCACGGCGCGGCGGTCATTCTCGCCTCTCACCTCGGACGCCCGAACGGTCAGGTCGCGCCGAAATTCTCGTTGAAACCCGTCGCCGAAGAGCTTTCCAAGCAGATCGGCAAACCCGTGAAATTCGCGGAAGACTGCGTCGGTCCCGTCGCCGAAGAAGCGAAAGCCGCGCTCAAGCCGGGCGAAATTCTTCTGCTGGAAAATCTCCGCTTCCACATTGAAGAAGAAGGCAAAGCCAAGGACGCGGACGGGAACAAAATCAAGGCAGATCCCGCGAAAGTCGCGGCGTTCCGCGCCAGCCTTTCCAAGAACGCGGACGTTTACGTGAACGACGCGTTCGGCACCGCGCACCGCGCGCATTCCTCGATGGTTGGCGTCGATCTTCCCGCGAAAGTCGCCGGCTTTCTCATGGAAAAAGAACTCAAGGCTTTCGCGGCGGTTCTCGACAATCCCGCGCGCCCGCTTCTCGCCATTCTCGGCGGCGCAAAAATCGCCGACAAAATTCCGCTGATCAAAAATCTGATCGACAAGGCAAACGAAATCATCATCGGCGGCGGCATGGCGTTCACGTTCAAAAAAGTCATGCAGAATATGGAAATCGGAGCCTCGCTCTTCGACGAAGAAGGCGCGAAGCTCGTTCCCGAACTGATCGCCAAAGCGAAGGGAAAAGGCGTGAAGCTCACACTCCCGGTCGATTACGTCTGCGGCGACAAATTCGCGGCGGACGCGGCGACACAGGCGGCGACGGACGAAACCGGCGTTCCCGCGGGCTGGATGGGTCTCGACGTCGGTCCCAAGACGAACGAAATTTTCACAAAATCCATTCTCGCTTCCAAAACCATCGTCTGGAACGGTCCGGCGGGCGTATTCGAATTCGACAAATTCGCTGCGGGAACGAAAGCGATGGCGGACGCGATCGCGAAAGCGACGGAAGCCGGCGCAACGACGGTCGTCGGCGGCGGCGATACGGCGACGGCGGCGAAAAAATTCGGCGTCGCGAAAACCGTTTCGCATTGCTCCACAGGCGGCGGCGCGTCGCTCGAACTCCTCGAAGGCAAAATTCTCCCGGGCGTGGACGCACTCGACAAGGCGTAATCCGCCCTTTTCATCCATTCAACAAACGAAATTCTTATGTCACGTAAAATTCTCATCGCAGGCAACTGGAAAATGAACAAGACGGCGACGGAAGCCGTCGAACTCGCGAGCCCGGTCATCGCGTCGGTCGCGAATCAGAGCGACATCGACGTTCTGATGTGCCCGCCGTTCACGTCGATTTCGGCGGTCAGCGCGCTCATCGGCAACTCGACGGTTCGCGTCGGCGCTCAGAACATGAGCGACAAGGCGTCCGGCGCCTACACCGGAGAAATCTCCGCGTCGATGCTCCGCGATCTCCAGGTCTCCTACGTCATTCTCGGACACAGCGAGCGCCGCAGCTACTACGGCGAAACGGACGCGTTCATCAACAAAAAACTCCTCGCCGCGCTGGAAAACAATCTGAAACCGATTCTCTGCGTCGGCGAAACGCTCGAAGAACGCGAAGCGGGCAAGGTTGAAAAAGTCATCAAAACGCAGCTCGTCGGCGGCCTCAAAGACGTTCCCGCGAACAAAGCGGAAAGCGTCGTCATCGCCTACGAACCCGTCTGGGCGATCGGCACGGGCAAAACCGCCACGCCGGAACAGGCGCAGGACGTTCACGCGTTCATTCGCGCGCAGCTCATCGAACTGCTCGGGCAGGTCGGCAATTCAATCCGCATTCTTTACGGCGGTTCGATGAAGCCCGCCAACGCGGACGAACTTCTCGCCAAGCCGGATATCGACGGCGGGCTGATCGGCGGCGCGGCTCTCGTCGCGAAAGATTTCCTCGCGCTGATCGACAGCGGCGTGAAAGCGCAGGCGAAAAAAGCCTGAGCGCGTTTCCGCGACCGACTGAAAAAAGCGTTCCCGCGCGGCGAAAGCCGATTCTCCGCGGGAACGCTCTTTTTTCGCGCAAACGACACGGACACGACGATGAACACGGATTCGGGAAAACGGATTCTCGCCGCACTGACCGCCGCGGGAACGCCGGAAAAAGCGGAAGTTCTCCGCAGATTTTTCAAAACCGGACGCGGCGAATACGGCGAAGGCGACCGCTTTCTGGGCCTTCCCGTTCCCGCCGTCCGAGCCATTGCGAAAACGCACGCCGCGGACGCGCCCTTCGCCGCGCTTCGGGAACTGCTGAAAAATCCGCAGCATGAAGCACGGCTCTGCGCCCTGCTCGTTCTCGAACTGCGCTTCCGAAAAGCGACGAACGCGCGGGAACGCCGAAAGATTTTCGATTTTTATCTGAAAAACGCCGCGTGCTGCAACAGCTGGGATCTGGTCGATTTGAGCGCGCCGAAAATCGTCGGCGAATTTCTCGCCGATGCGGGCGCACGGGAACGCGAAATCCTCTTCGCTCTCGCGGAAAGCGAAAATCTTTGGAAACAGCGCATCGCCGTCGTTTCGACGCTCGCGTTCATTCGGCGCGGCGATTTTTCGACGACGCTCGCGTTGGCGGAAAAATTCAAGGCGCACCGACACGATCTAATGCGCAAAGCCGTCGGCTGGATGCTGCGCGAAATCGGGAAACGGGATCGCCCGACGCTGACGCGTTTTCTCGAAAAACATGCGGGAACGCTCGCGCGCGCGACGCTGCGCTACGCGACAGAACACTACGCTCCCGCCGAGCGGCGGGCGTTTCTCGCGGCGAAACCGCGCGGGAACGCGCCTCAGTAAGGCAACGGAAATTTCTGGCAGAGCGTGCGGGCAATTTCCCGCGCTTCGGCGATTTTCGCTTCGTCGCGAATGTTGTCAATTACTGTCGCAATCGCCTTCGCGATCAGCTTCATTTCCGGTTCGCGCATTCCGCGCGACGTTACCGCCGGCGTGCCGAGGCGGATTCCGCTCGCCTGAAACGGCGAACGCGTTTCGCCGGGAACGGTGTTTTTGTTCGTCGTGATATTGGCGGAATCGAGCGCGAGCTGCGCGTCCTTGCCCGAAACGTCGGGATGGCTTCCGCGCAGATCGATCAGGCAAAGATGATTGTCCGTGCCGCCGGAAACCAGCTTGAGTCCCGCGTTGACAAGATCCGCCGCGAGCGTCCGCGAATTGGCGACGATCTGTTTCGCGTAATCCTTGAATTCCGGTTTGAGTGCCTCGCCGAAGCAGACCGCTTTCGCCGCGATGACGTGTTCCAACGGACCGCCCTGCGTTCCCGGGAATACGGACGAATCGAGGGCTTTCGCCCATTTTTCGCTGCTGAGAATCAGCCCGCCGCGCGGACCGCGAAGCGTCTTGTGTGTCGTCGTCGTCACGAAATCCGCGACGCCGACGGGCGACGGATGCACGCCGCCGGCGACCAATCCCGCGATATGCGCGATGTCCGCGAGCAACAGAGCACCGTTCGCGTGAGCGATGTCCGCCATGCGTTTGAAATCGATGACGCGCGCGTATGCGGACGCGCCGACCGTGATCAGCTTCGGTTTTTCGCGCGCCGCCATTTCCGCGATTTCATCGTAATCGATCAGTCCGTCTTCGCCGACGCCGTAATGAACGACCTGATACAATTTCCCGGAAAAATTCACGGGAGCACCGTGCGTCAAATGTCCGCCGTGCGCGAGATTCATCGTCAGAATTTTGTCTCCGGGACGAATCGCCGCGAAATAGACCGCCATGTTCGCCTGCGAACCCGAATGCGGCTGCACGTTCGCGTATTCCGCGCCGAAAAGTTTTTTCGCGCGGTCGATCGCTATCTGCTCGACACGGTCGACCCATTCGCAACCGCCGTACCAGCGGCGGTTCGGATAGCCTTCCGCGTATTTGTTCGTGAGCACGCTGCCCTGCGCCGCCATGACGGCGGGAAGCGTGAAGTTTTCGGAAGCGATCAGTTCGATGTGAGACTGCTGACGCTTGATTTCGCCTTCGATGCAAGAGGCGATTTCCGGATCGAGTTGTGCGAGAGGCGCGGGATTGACAGACATTGTTTTTTGGGGGTTAGTTTTTCAAAAAAAAATCGCGGGAACGGAAATTTTCAGGCTTTCGCGCCGCCGCATCCGCAGGCGGCTTCCAGTTTGCCGACACGGCGGGCATGGCGTCCGCCTTCAAATTCCGTTTTCAGAAAAATATCCAGCCACGCGGACGCGTCGGCGGGAACGACGTATTTTTGACCGAAACAAAGCACGTTCGCGTTGTTGTGACGGCGGGAAAATTCCGCAATGTCCGCGTTGAAGCAGTTGACCGCGCGAACGCCCGGAACCTTGTTCGCCGCGATGGAAATCCCCGCTCCCGTCGCGCAGACGAGAACGCCGAAATCTGCCGCGCCCGACGCGACGTCCCGCCCGACCGCCTGCGCGAAATCTGGATAATCGACCGAGTCCTTCGAATGCGTCCCGCGGTCGAAAACTTCGTTCCCGCGGCGGCGAAGATGTTCGGCGAGCGCTTCTTTCAGTTCGTATCCGGCGTGATCGCTTCCGATGCTGATTTTCATGACGCTAAGATTTTTTTTTCTGGAAAAAGACGATACTGCGATTCCGTTTCGCCGTCAAAAAATTATTTTCTTTCGGTGCGCGAAAAAAAAAAAGACGTTCCCGCAATACCGCGCGGGAACGCCCTTTGCTCTTTTTTCGTTGCGAAAAAATTACGCCATGTTCGCCTTGCGCATGTCGCCTTCGGCGAGGAACGCGCGGTGAAATTCCAACGCTTTGGAGACGTCGCACGGCGTGTGATAGCCCGGCGTGCGCGCGACGTAATCGCGGAGCAGCTGCTTGTATTCCGGATGCGCGCACTTCTCGATGATTTCCGCGGCGCGTTCCCGCGGGCATTTGCCGCGCAGATCCGCGACGCCCTGTTCCGTGACGATGATGTCGACGTCGTGTTCCGTGTGGTCGATGTGCGAGCACATCGGCACGATCGAAGAAATCAGACCGCCTTTCGCGACGGATGGGCACGTGAAAATCGTCAGATACGCGTTGCGCGCGAAATCGCCCGAACCGCCGATTCCGTTCATCATCTGCCGCCCGTAAAAATGCGTGGAATTGACGTGCCCGAACAAATCGACTTCAATCGCCGTGTTCATGCAGATCAGACCGAGACGGCGCACGATCTCGGGATTGTTGGAAATTTCCTGCTGACGCAGAATGATGCGGTTTTTGTAATCGTCAAAATGCTGATACATCGACGCGAGGCGGTCGTCGGAAACGCGAAGCGCACAGCCGCTCACGAATTTGCAACGTCCGGCGTCCATCAGGTCGATGACGGAATCTTGAATGACTTCCGTCTGCATGCTGAACGCGGGAATGTCCTTGTTGCGCCCGAGTGCCGCGAGAACGGCGTTCGCGATATTGCCGACGCCGGACTGAATCGGCAGGAAGCCCGCGGGAATGCGTCCCGCTTTCAGTTCCGCCGCGAGAAAATCGGAAACGAGTTCTCCGATGTGATCCGTGACGGGATCGCTCGCCTTGAACGCACCGAGGTGGTCGCTTTCGTTCGTGTTGACGATGCCGACGATTTTCGCGGGATCGACGCGCAACGTCTTCGTCCCGATGCGGTCTTCGACGGAAGTCATCGGAATGGGCTGGCGGTGCGGCGGATCCTGCACGATGTAAATGTCGTGCATTTCGCGCAGTTCTTTTTTGTGATAGGCGTTAAGCTCGATGATGACGCGGTCGGCGACGTTGCAGTAAGCCGCGGAGTTCCCGCCCGCCGTCGTCAGCGTGACTTCGCCGTCGTCCGTGACGTCGCTCGCTTCGATGATCGCCGTCTTGATGTGCGGCAGAAAACCGTAGCGCACATACTGTGCGATGTGCGACAGGTGCATGTCGTAGTAGCAGGTTTTTCCAGAATTGATGTTCTTGCGGGAATCCGGATTCGCCTGATACGGCGCGCGGCGACCGAGCGCATCGGCACGCGCGAGAACGCCGTCCGTCGTGTCCGACGTCGAAGCGCCGGAATAAATATTCACTTTGAACGAACGACCGGCGGCGTGTTCCGCTTCAGCTTTCGCTGCGAGCGCGCGCGTCACGGCTTTGGGAACGCCTGCGGCGGTGAACCCGCCGAGACCGAGGTTTTCGCCGTTCTCGATGAGAGCGGCGGCTTCTTCAGGGGTGAGACTCGTGAATTTCATTGGGATGATGACAAAAAAAAATCGAATATTTTGGTGTCCGCTCTTCTCGGAAACGCAAAACGCGGCGAAACGCGGCGTCAGCGAAAAGAAACGGCGCGATTTTAAGCGGGAAATCGGCGTTCCCGCAAGGGCAAAGATTCTACGGCGGCGCGGAGAAAGCCGACGCGCACCCGAATCCCGCGCGTTCATTCGCAGTTTGGACGCGCGCACAGACGCGGGAACGGTTCGTCCGGAAATTTCCGTTCCGCAAGCGTTCCCGCGAGAAGAAATTTTTCCGAAATTTTAAAAATCTCCGTCGGCGATTCCGCGCGTCGCACGGCGTGAAGAAACGCGCCCTTCGCATCGACGCCCGTGCCGATGAAATTCAGAAATTTCTTCATTCTCGCGGCGACGCGCGCGGGCGTTTCAGAGGCGTTCGCGACGCAGGTTTCCAGCTCGCGGATATACGCGAAAACATCGCCGAGCGTCGGCGCGAAAATTTCTTCCGGCGGCTTTCCCGCGAACATTTCGCGCAACTGACGGAAAATCCACGGATTGCGCACGGCGTGGCGTCCGCACATCAGCCCCGCGCAACGCGTGCGTTCCCGCACGAAACGCGCTTTGGCGACGGAAGAAATTTCGCCGTTGGCGACGACGGGACAGACAGATTTTTCGACGGCGAACGCAGTCGCGCCGTAATCGACGGGCGAGCGGTAAAGCCCGCGCACCGTGCGACCGTGAACGGCGAGCAGATCAGCACCGCTCTCGCGGACGAGTTCGACGAGACGCGGGAACGGCGACGCGTCGTCGAAACCGAGCCGGCATTTCACGGTGAAAAGTTTGCCGTGCGCGGAACAGACTTCGCGTAGCGCGCGGAGAATTTTTTCGACTTTGGGCAAATCGCGCAAAAGCCCGCCGCCGACATTTTTGCGAAAAATTTTCGGCATCGGACAGCCCAAATTGACGTCGATTCCCGCGACCGTTCCCGCGTAGCGCGTCAACACCGCGTCCGCGATGCGCACGAGTGCGGGAACGTCTTCGCCGATAAGCTGAACGAGCAGCGGCGTTCCCGTGAGCGGGAACGTTTTTTCCGCGCATTCCGCGACGGAATCGTCGATCTGCGAAGTCGCGTTCACGCGGAGAAATTCCGTGACGAAAAAATCCGGTGCTCCGCGCGACGCGAGCATCCGCATGAACGGCAGCGTCGTTATGTCCTGCATCGGCGCGAGCATCGTGAATCCGCCGCGCGGGAACGCGAAATCCGCTTTCGGTGTTTCGCCCATCGTTTTTTTTAAAACTGAACGCCGGGATTTTTCTGCCGAAGCCGCTCCAGAATCGGCGCGGCGTCTTCGCAGGCGTCGAGCAATTTTTTTGAAACGAGCGTCGGCGCGCGCGCCGCGAACGCCAGCGTCAGCGCGTCGGACGGTCGCGCGTCAAGCTCGACGATTTTTTTTCCAAGCTCGTTTTCCACTTCCAGCGAAATCACGGAAAAATAAACGCCGTCTTTCAAGTCGGTCAGCGCGACGCCAGAAACTTTCGCGCCGAACGCGGAGCAAAGATCGCCGAGCAGCTCATACGTCTGCGGACGCGAATTTCGCGCGCCCTCCTGCGCGCGCCGCAGACGCTCGCCCAAGCCCGGCTCCGTCTGCACGACGAAAGTCTTCGACGGGCAAACGACGAAAATCGCCGTGCTGTCCGCCATGTCGAAAAAATGGAATCCCGTGGGCTTGATCCAGTCTGCGTTCATTTCGAGACAGATTAAAACTTCGCGCCGCGCGCGGGAAGAAAAATTAAGCGCGGGACGCGGGAACGCCGCCGCGTCTTTCCGCAAAAAATCTCACGCCGACGTCTTTGCATTCGACACCGAGCGGCGCATTCGGCTTGTGGACGACGACTTCCGCCGCCTGCGCCTGCGGGAACGTCGCGAGAATTTTTTCCGCAATCGTTCCCGCGAGTCGCTCGATCAGCGCGAACGGCGGACGCGCCTCGACGCAGGATTTGACGAGCGCGGCGGCGCGTGAATAATCGACGGTTTCTTCGAGCGCGTCCGTTCCCGCGGCGGCGGTCAGCGGCAGGAATATTCTCAGATCGACGAAAAACCATTGCCCTTCCCGATTTTCCTTTTCAAACACGCCGTGGTAGCCGTAAGCCTTGATTTTTCTGATGAAAATTTCGTCAAGTTTCTCGTTCATTTTTCAGTCTTTCAAAATCAGTTCTTCGTCGATCGGAATCTGTGTGCGAAACCATTTCCGCTGCTTCGCCGCGAGCCGACGCGTGGAAAGTTCGAGCGTTTCCGCGAGCGCGGGAAGGCCGCCCGATTCGCCAGAAGCGAGCCACGCGACCGTTTCCCGATAACCGATCGCGTTTCCGGCAGGCGTATTCGGCGGAAGCATTCCCGCCGCGAGCAGCCCGCGCACTTCATCGACCAATCCCGCCGCCAGCATTTTTTTCACGCGCGAAGCGATGCGGCGATTCAGCGATTCCTTTTCTCGGACGAGCAGAATCGCGCGTTTCGGGAACGCCGCGAACGCGCATTCCCGCGCTTCGAAATCCGCTTTCAGCGCGGCGAGCGTCTTTCCCGATGCGATGCAGCGTTCCAGTCCTTTCGCCACGCGGCGCGGATTTTTCCAGTCGAAATCCGCCGGCGCGGCGCGTCCGCCGTCGTTCATTTCGCGCAGCGTTTCTTCGGAGAAGGCGTTCCCGCGCGACAAGATTTCCGCGACGCGTTCCCGCGCTGCCTGCGGAATTTCCAGCGCGTCCGTCACGGGCGCGAAAAACGCTTTCAGATAAAAACCGCTCCCGCCGGAAACGAGTGCTTTCGCGCCTTTGGAAAAAATTTCGTCGAGCGCGGCGCGGGCGCAGGCGACGTAATCGCTCACGGAAAATTTTTCGTTCGGCGCGACGAGGTCCAGACAGTGGTGCGGCACGCGGGAACGCTCCTCCGCCGTCGGCTTCGCCGTGCCGATGTCCATGCCGCGGTAAACATTCGTCGAATCGCAGGAAAGGATTTCCGCGCCGTTTTTTTCCGCCCAATCCAACGCGAACGCGGTCTTTCCGACCGCCGTCGTTCCCGTAATGATGCGTATTTCTTTCGTCACGTTCCCGCCGCGCGCGTTTTTTTTCAGAGCAGAAAATATTCCGTGATGACGAAGCCGACGGGCGCGACGAAAATCAAAGAATCCAGCAGATCCAGCGCACCGCCGATGCCCGGAATCGTCGCTCCGGAATCCTTGTCGCCCGCCTGCCGCTTGAACGCGCTTTCGATGAGGTCGGAAACGATGCTCGTCGCCGCGATCGGCACGGCGAAAATCGCCGCTTTCAGCGGAGTCAGCGAGGAAGAAATCGCCGTCGCCGTCAAAATGCCGTCGAGACTGTCAGCGCGCCACGCGCCGAAGCGCGAGAACGCCCAAATCAGCGCGGCGCTGACGAGCATTGAAAAAACGATTCCGCCGAAAACGCCCTCCCAAGTCTTTTTCGGACTGACGTTCGGCGCGAGCTTGTGTTTTCCGAAGCGGCAACCGACGAGAAGCCCGCCGATGTCTGAAAATTTCGCGGCGAGAACGATCCACACGCAAAGCAGCACGCCGTTGAGTCCGTGAAATCCCGCGAGCAACGCGTAAAACCCGATCGCCAGAGGAATGTAAACCAGCCCGAAAACCGTCGGGAGCGCTTTCGTCCACGCGGGAATTTTTCGGCGGATCATCAGATAAATTCCGAAGAGAAAAACCGCGCCCGTGATGACGAGAAACGCGGGAACGCTTTCGCGCGTCGAATCGGGATCCGCCTGCGCCGAATAAAAGAAAAACGGAATGAGTGCGGTTCCCAAAATCAGCCCGAGCGCCTTGCGGGGCGCGCCGCCGAAATGCTCGGCGAGTTTGTAAAATTCATACAAGGCGAGCGTCGAAACGAGCGTCATTAGCGCGACTGCGCCGTAAACTTTGCCGAAAAAGACGACGCAGAAAAGAAGCAGAAGGAGCCCACACGTGCTGAAGGTTCGGCGGGCAAGGCTGTGCGTCGCGAAAAACAGGACGATTTTGAGGCTAAGCGATTTCAGATTCATACGCCGCAGGCTATATCTTTTTCGGAATTCCCGCGAACAGAAAATCTCGCGGGAACGCGCGGGCACTCCCACGCCCCCGAGGGAAAAAAATCTCTGGACGTTCCCGCCGAAAACCGCTTGACTGCCTCCATGACCGAAAACGCACCGTTCCAGTCCGTCGCCGAAGTCCAAGGTCTTTTCGGTCCCGTAACGCTTTCCGAACGCGTTTTTCAAAAAATCTGGCATCGCGGGGATTTCCGCACCGACGCGTTGCGCACGCAGTCGGGGAAAACGCTCGAAATCATTTCGCGGGGACGCTGGAACAAGCTCGCGGGCCCGGATTTTCTCGGCGCAGAACTGCGCATCGACGGCGAGCGCGTCGTCGGCGATGTCGAATTTCATTTTTACGCCGAGGACTGGTTCACACACGGACACGACGCGAATCCGGCGTTCGGGAATGTCGCGCTACACGTGCTGCTTTTCCCGCCGAAAAAAAATTTTCCGACGCGGAACTCGAGCGGGAACGCGATGGAAACTTTTCTGCTCCTGCCGCACCTCACCGTCGACGTGGAGGAATACGCGCAGGCGGACGCGCTCGCCGCGCTCGAAGGACGCGCGGAGGCAGACGCCGCGCTGGAAATTCTGCTCGAAAAAAATCTGCGGGAACGCGAAGCGCTCATCGCCGAATGCTCGCGGGAACGCTACGCGCAAAAAACGCGCCACATGGCGCGGCGGCTTGAGAAAACTCCGTGGGAAAACCTGCTTCACGAAGTCGTTCTCGAAACGCTTGGGCTTCACAAAAACCGCCCGCAGATGTCGCGTCTCGCGCTGAAATTCTCGCCGTCGGCGATGCTGCTCGCGAGCGCGGATTCGCTTTTCAGAGCGGCGGCGGGAACGTGGAACCTCTCCGGAGTGCGCCCCGCGAATCACCCGCGTTCCCGCCTCGCGCAGTATTTGACCTTGCTTGAAAAAAATCCCGCGTGGACGCGCCGTCTCCGCGAAGCGGCGGAAAAAACCGACGTTCCCGCAGACTGCGCGGCACTTTCCGGAAAAGCGTTTCGCTCGAAAGGAAAATTGCCCGCCGTCCGCAAATTTTTCGCCGAGGAAATCTTCGCGGGAACGATCGGCGGCACGCGCTTCGAAACGCTGATGTGCGACGCGATTCTCCCGCTTTTCGCCGCCGTTTCCGGAAAAGATCTTTTCCCGCTCTGGCATTGCTGGTTTCTTGGCGACGCTCCCGCGAAAACCTTTCCGATTCTGCGCGAAGCGGAACTCGTTTCGCGGGAACGCCCAATCTGCAACGGCGCGTTTCAGGGGCTTCTTCAGATGATGCTGAAGAAAAACTGAAAAAACGCCTTTGCGGAATTCACGCAAATTCGATCGGCTTCGTCGTCGAGCCAAAGCGGCTTGCGCGCACATTTCCTCGAAATCGCGCGCAAACAAAAACTGCGAAACCGTTCCCACACGGGGAACGGTTCGCTCAGAAAAAAAACGATCTGGCGGCGTCTTATTTGACGACGATGTTCACGAGTTTGCCGGGAACGACGATTTCGCGCACGATTTCCTTGCCATCGATGAATTTCCGAACGGAAGCATCTGCCTTCGCGGCGGCGATCAGGTCGTCCTTCGTCGCGCCGACGGGCAGTTTCGCTTCGCCGCGACGCTTGCCGTTCACGGAAAAAACGATCGTCACGGAATCCTCGACGAGCTTCGATTCGTCGCAAACTGGCCAGCCAGCTTCGCAAATCGAAGCTTTTTCGCCGAGACGCGACCAGAGCTCCTCCGCGATATGCGGCGCGAACGGCGCGATCAGCTGCAACAGCCCGCGCGCGGTCTCCCGCGTGAACGCCGGCTCCTTTTCGAGCGCGTTCATCAGAATCATGTATTGAGAAATCGCCGTGTTGAAGCCGAGCGATTCGATGTCGGAGGAAATTTTTCGTATCGACTGATTGAATACGCGCTGAAATTCCGCGCTTTCCCGCGCGTCGTCGCTGATGCGGGCGGAAAGCGTTCCCGTGTTTTCGTCGACAAACTGACGCCACAGGCGACGCAGCAGGCGCGCGACGCCCTCAATGCCTTTCGTGTTCCACGGTTTCATCGCTTGAAGCGGTCCGAGGAACATCAGATAAAGCCGAAGCGCGTCCGAGCCGTAATCGGCGACGATTTTATCGGGATTGACGACGTTCCCGCGCGACTTGGACATTTTCTCGCCGTCTTCGCCGAGAATGATTCCCTGATGGAACAGGCGCGTGAACGGTTCCGGCGTGGAAAGCACGCCGATGTCGTAAAGAAAACGATGCCAGAAACGCGCGTAAAGCAGGTGAAGCACGGCGTGTTCCGCGCCGCCGATGTAAAAGTCCGGCGTTTTCCAATAGGCGAACGCTTCGGGATCGACCGGCGCGGACGCGTAGTTCGGCGAAAGGTAGCGCAGATAATACCAGCACGAACCCGCCCACTGCGGCATCGTGTTCGTCTCGCGCGTCGCGGCGAGCCAGCCTTCCGGCGCGGGAACGCCGTCGTCACGGGAACGCGTTTCGCCCGTCGCCGCATTCACGAAAACGTTTACCCAACTTTTCGCGTTGGCGAGCGGCGATTCGCCCGTTCCCGACGGCTTGTAGGATTCCACTTCCGGAAGTTCCAGCGGGAGCGCGGACGACGGGAGCGGCACGGCGACGAGCGTTTTCCCGTCGTGCGCCTTGCAGGAAATTTTTTCCGTCGGCATAAATTCGCGCAACGCGGAATCCGCCGGAATTTTTTCGTAATCGGCTTCCGAAACCCAGACGATCGGGAACGGCTCGCCCCAGTAGCGCTGGCGGGAAAAGAGCCAATCGCGCAGCTTATAATTGACCCTGCCGCGGCCCCAGCCCTGCTCTTCGACGTATTTCGTAATCGCCTTTTTCGATTCGCTCGTCGGCATTCCCGTAAATTTTCCGGAATTGACGAGCACGCCCTCGGCGACGAATGACGCCTGATCAACATCGACTTTTTCGCCCGGCTTTTCGACGACCTGAATGATCGGAATGGCGTGCGCCTTGGCGAAATCCCAGTCGCGTTCGTCATGCGCGGGAACGGCCATGATCGCGCCCGTTCCGTAGCCCATCAGCACGTAGTCGGCAACCCACACGGGAACGCGGTCGCCGTTGAGCGGATTGATCGCGTAGCTGCCCGTGAACACGCCGGTTTTTTCCTTCGCCAAATCTGTGCGATCGAGGTCGGATTTATTGCGCGCCTTTTCGACGTAGGCTTCGACGGTGGCGCGCTGCGCGGGAACGGTCAGGCGTTCCAGCAGCGGATGTTCCGGCGCGATGACCATATACGTTACGCCGTAAAGCGTGTCCGGACGCGTCGTAAAAATTTTCAGCTTTTCCGCGGGATCGTCGGCGAGTGGAAATTCGACTTCCGCACCTTCGCTCCGCCCGATCCAGTTTTTCTGCAGACGTTTGGTGGAATCCGGCCAGTCCAGCGCGTCCAACCCCGCGATGAGTTTTTCAGCGTAAGCGGTGATTTTCAGCACCCACTGGCGAATCGGGCGTCGCTCCACGGGAAAGCTCCCGCGCTCGCTACGCGGACCTTCGTCCGTGCTGAGAACTTCCTCGTTTGCGAGAACGGTGCCGAGTTCTGGGCAGAACCAGACCGGCTTGTCGTCGACGTAAGCCAGCCCGTGTTTGAAAAGATTGAGAAAAATCCATTGCGTCCACTTGAAATATTTCGGCTCGATCGTGGAAATCTCGCGATTCCAATCGATGGCGAAACCGAGCATCTGGAGCTGGCGGCGGAAATTGTCGATGTTCGCCAGCGTTTGCCCGCGCGGGTGCTTTCCCGTTTTGATCGCGAACTGCTCGGCGGGAAGTCCGAACGCGTCCCAGCCCATCGGATGCAGCACGTTGAAGCCCTTGGCGCGTTTGTAGCGCGCGAGGATGTCCGATCCCGTGTAGCCCTCCGGATGCCCGATGTGCAGCCCTGCGCCGGACGGATACGGGAACATGTCGAGCACGTAAAACTTCGGCTTGTCCGACTTGTCCTCGGCGCGGAACGTCTTGTTTTCCGCCCAGAACTTCTGCCAGCGTTTTTCGATTTCGGAAAAATTGTATTCGGAGGAATTGCTCATGATTTCAAAAAATTTCGCTCCATGATGAATTTTTCCCGCGCCCTTTTCAACACAAAGGAAACGCCCCGAGCCCGGGAACGCTTTTTCGCGGGAACACCGGAATCCGCGCGGGAACGGAAAAAGGGGCTTGCCAACCGTTTTTTTTTGCAAAATGGGCTTTCGAAATTGAGAAAAATTGCGCGGGAACGACTTCCGCCGTCTCGATTTCCTTGAGAACTTCAAACATCGACGAAGCTTTCAAAAAAACAAACAATACAAAGGGGATCCAAAACATATCATGAAAAAATTAATCTCAGTCGCGGCGTTTCTCGCCGCTTCAACCGCGCTCGCGAACGCGTCCGTTACGTTGCACGATACGACGTTTGACGTCGAATTGACGAGTCCGATTCAGAACGTTACCAGCATCGGCACGAGCAACTGCTACATTCCCGTCGATACCACCGTTTACGGGAACACGACGTCCGCCGGAGGTCTCTATATCAATGCCGGCTCAGGGCTAAAAATCAACAATAAAAGCACTTTCACCGTAACGTATCTTTACATTGACGGAAGCGTCCTGGTGCAGTCGAGTCCCGGAAGCGAAGCGGTGACGGCGAACCAGATCAACTGGTCCGATGGAAACGGAAAGTTCTCGATTACGAGCACGACCGGCGCATGGGTCGACATCAACGCGAATTACAGCTCATACATCAGCCTTTCGAACATGGCGAGCGGTTCCGTCTATCTGAACACGGTGGGAGCACTTACAAGCACGCTCGCGAACTCGAACACGGTTTATGCGACGGCGTTGATGGATCTCGCCACGATTACGTCGGCTTCGGCTTATTCTTATGATGAAACGACGCAGACGGTAACGAGAACGCTCCTCTCCGGAGATTTTTCTTCCGGAACATGGAACTCGTCCAACGTCGTGCTCTCCGGCGTGAGCAATTACACGGTTTCGGCGACGGCGAGCGGACTGACGGTTTCCTACTCCATTCCGGAGCCGAGCGCGTTCGGACTGCTCGCGGGCGTCGGCGCTCTCGCGCTGGTCGCGGCTCGTCGGCGACTTCGCGCGAAATAAAATCGACCGCTTCGCGGAAAACAATTCATTGAAAAAAAGACCTGCGGGAACGCGTTTCCGCAGGTCTTTTCGTCGCCGTGCAAATTCCGCGTTCCCGAAAAAAACCGGCTTTCGCCGCGCGGGAACGGAAAAAGGGGCTTGCCAACCGTTTTTTGTTTAAACGCGATTTCGAAGAACGCAAAAAAAAACGCGCTGAAATCAGACGATGATCGAACCGGTGTCGCCGGATTCGGACTGCGGCGGCGGTGCGGGCGGCAAATCTTTGTTCATCGCGCGGAGCAGTCTGTCGTTCAGTTCCTGCGCGGGATCGTGCCCCATTTCGCGCAGTGAATGCACCATCACGGCGACTTCCACGAGGCGCGCCATGTCGCGTCCGGGACGCACGGCGAGCTGCACTTTCGGAATGCGTTTGCCGAGCACTTCGAACGCCTGCGTCGCCAAACCCGTGCGCTCTTCCTCCATGCCGTCTTTCCAATGCACGAACGAAACGACGAGATCGATCGTCTTCGAGCGGCGCACCGCGCGAATGCCGAACATGCTCGTCACGTTGATGATGCCGATCCCGCGGCATTCCATGAAGCCGTAATTCAGATCTTTCGCCGATCCGACGAGGGTCGCGTCGCCCACGAGTTTCACGGTAACGTAGTCGTCCGCGATCAGCGGATAGCCGCGCTCGATCAGCGCGAGCGCGCATTCGCTTTTCCCGACGCCGCTCTCTCCGCGGATCAGCACGCCCTTCCCGCGCACGTCCATCAGTGTGCCGTGAATGTTCGTCACGGGCGCGAATTTCTGGTCGAGCAGCATCGTCGCTTCTGCGGTGAAATCCTTGGATTTCATGCGGGAACGCAAAACCGGAACGCCGAACGTGTCGGCGAGATTGATCATCGACGGCGTCGGACACAATCCGCGCGAAACGATGATTCCGGGAATGCCGCGCGCGAAAATTTCTTCGAGCAGAACCATCTGCGTTTCCGGACGCAGGTCGCTCAGATACGAAATTTCTCCCGCGCCGAAAAGTTGCAAGCGGCGGCTTCCGAAATGCTTGAAATAGCCCGTCAGCGCGAGCGCAGGACGATTCAGCGATTTCTCGCCGATGACGTTGTCCAGCCCTTTCTCTCCCGCGACGAGTTCCATCGCAAGGCGTTCCCGCGCGCTTTCGTAAAAATCGCGGACGCGCACTTCCTTCTGCCGATGCACGATTTCCACGCGCTCCGACTCGACGTTATCGAAGACCGGCTCTTCCGCGGAAAAATTTTCAAACGCGTCGTCTGTTGAGAAAAGGTTGTCGGGCATGGGAAAAACCTTACGCTCAATTTTCGGAATGGCAACGCGGAACTGCTCGCGCCGGGAAAATCCCGCCGCAACGCGTCCGCGTTCCCGCGCGCTCACGCGGAAAGCAGAATCGACAGTGCCTCGTCGTGCAGACGCGGGTTCGCGGCGAGCACGGAAGTCGCGCCGAGTGCGGCGTTCCCGCGCCAGTCGGAAACCTTCACTCCCGCGCCTTCGAGAATCGGCAACAGCGGGTAAAGATCCCACGGCGAAAGCACGGGATCCGCCATGATGTCTGCGCGCCCCGACGCGACCATCAGATACGCGAAGCAATCGCCCCACGTGCGGAAAAGCCGCGCGCGATGCAGCAGCGCGTTCCAGTTTTCGCGCGGGTGTTCCGTCTCGCAGTCGAGCAAATCCGTCGTCAGCAGCAGCGCCTTGTCGACGCTCGGCGTATCCGCGACGCGCACGCGGCGTCCGTTCAGCTCCGTCGTGCGTCCGTCGCCGATGATGCGTTCCCGCGTGATCGGCTGATCGATGACGCCGAGGCACGGCTTTCCCTCGTGCAGAAGCCCGAAAAGAATTCCGTAAAGCGGCACGCGGGAAACGAAAGATTTCGTGCCGTCGATCGGGTCGAGCGACCAGACGAACTCCGCGTCCGCGTTTTCGTTCCCGAATTCCTCGCCGATGATGCCGTGGTTCGGGAACGCCGCGTGGATCATCTCGCGCAGACGGCGTTCGCATTCCTTGTCCGCGACGGTTACGGGCGAGCCGTCCGCCTTGATTTCGATTTCCGTCCGCGGAAACGCGTGATAACCGGCGACGATTTCGCGCGCGGCGTCGGCGAGCGTTTCCGCGAAGGTTTTCAGTTCCGCTGAATGTTTTTCGCTGAGCACGCCGGAGAAGATTAAGGAGAATCGCCGAAAGGTCAAAAGAAACAACGCGGGCGATCCCGCGCAAGAACGCGAAACGCGCGAAAAAAAAAATCCCCGCGACGGGAACGCCGCAGGGATTTTTCCGTTTTCGGAAACGTTCCGAAAAATCATTTCGCCTTTTTGATTTCGTCCACGGGAATGCTCAGGAAAAAAAGCACTTTCGCGTCGGGCGAGCCTTCGTAAAGAACGCCGATGTTTTTACAATCCTTGTCCGTGAACACCGTCGTCGAATATCCCGCGCACTTGCGATCGTCGTAAAGCAGACCGTCCGACCACGTTTTTCCGCCGTCCTTGGAATATTTGAGCGTCATGTTGTCGCGCGCGTCGGAATTTGGATTCGAAAAATAAAGTTCCTTTCCGTTCGCGGTCAACAGTGCCGCCTGGCAAAGATTTCCGGGCTGGCGCAGATTTTCGCACTCGAACCGCTTCCACGTTTCGCCGAGATCTTTCGTCGTCGCGACGACGCGCGCCCCCGGCGTGCCCTGACGAACGTTCAGCATGATCGAACCGTCTTTAAGCTGGACACAGGTCGATTCCGAGCCGCCCCACGGCATCGCCTTCGACGACGTCCACGTCTTTCCGTTGTCTTTGGAATAAACGAGAACGCCTTTCACGCCCTTGCCTTTGTGTCCCCAGATCTGCGCGGGGAAAATCAGCGTGCCGTCTTTCGTGCAGATTCCCGCGCCGGGACCTTGGAAAACCAGTGCCCAGTCCTTGGTGTCATCGTCGCCGAGACGCTTGATGCTTTTCGTGATGTTGATCGGTTTGCCCCACGTTTTCCCGTCGTTTTTGGAACAGATGAGCAGCATCTGCCCGCATTCCTTCGGGCTTGTCGTTCCCGTGGAACTGGAAAAAATCGGGTGACCGCACTGCGGTGCCCATAGCGCGGAAATCCAGACGTTCCCGGTCTTGTCGTCGACGAGAATCCCGGGATCGCCGACGCCTTTTTCCACTTCCATTCCTTTGTAGGTAAGCGCCACTTCCGGCAGTGTCCACGTTTTCCCGCCGTCCGTCGAGCGGCTCGCGCCGACGTCGATGTTCCCGGGAAGGTCGCCGCCGTGTCCGTAGCGGATGTCGAACGTCGCGATGAGCGTTCCCGTCTTCGGATTCCGCGCGATTGCGGGAATGCGGTAATTTTTCGAACCCAAATCGCCGGGTTTCGCGACGCAATAGCCGATGCGCTGTTCCGTCGCTGCGGAGGAAACGGTGAACTGCTTCGCGAGTCCCGCGATTTTCAGATTCGTGGCGACAACGGAAATTTTTCCCGAAATGTCCGCGTTTTTTTTCATGCGGACGCTGATCCAAATATCGTTCCCGCCGGCGTTGAGCTTTTGAAGCCCTTTCGCTGTGACGATCGGATTCGTCTTCGACGGCTTCACGCTCGCGAATTTGGCTCCGGCGGCGTCAATCTTCCCGCCGACGTAGACGTCGACGCCGTCGATGTCGTTGAGATTTGTCGTTTTCGAAAAATCGAGTTTGAGTTCCTGAAGATTGACGGGCTTCGCCGAATCCACGACGTTCACGCTGATTTTCATCACAGGATTGTAATCCACGCGCACCATCACCGGCCAGACGCCGGCGGTCGAGGAAATCCCGCTCTGCAACACGGGATCGGCGGCGAAAACGTCGCCGGCACAAAGAGCGAGGGCGAGAGCTGCGATAGGCGCGGAAATCTTCGCGAGAACGCGGGGCGAAACAAATTTTAATCTGAACATGGTTGCAGTTTAACCGATTTTTTCCCGTCAAGAGAAGAAAAAAACGGAAACGCCCGCCGACGCGCGGCGCGGGAACGCAAAAAAAAAACGCGGGAACGCGCTCGGCGGAGACCGAAAACGCGTGCCCGCGGTTCTGAAAAAAAATTACTGCGCGGCTTTGATTTCCTCGCACGGAATGCGCAGGAAGCAGATCGATTTGTTCACGGGAACGCCTTCGTAAAGGATGCCGATCGTGCCGCTGCTTTTGTCGGTGAACGCCATCGACGAATAGCCGCCCGTCGTGCGGTCTTCGAAGCGCAGTCCGCGCGACCACGTCTTCCCGCCGTCCTTGGAATAACGGATCGTGTGCAGGTTTCGCGCTCCCGTGCCGACCGGATTTGAGAAATAAAGCGCGTTCCCGTCGGCGGTGAGCAACGCGCCCTGGCAGAGGCTTTTCGGCTGATTCAGCGCCTGCCCGTCGAACTTCGTCCACTTTTCGCCAAGATTTTTTGTCGTCGCGACGACGCGCGCCTCCGGCGTGCCCTGGCGGACGTTCAGCATAACCGAACCGTCTTTAAGCTGGACGCAAGTCGATTCCGAGCCGCCCCACGGCATCGCCTTCGACGATTTCCACGTCTTCCCGCCGTCTTTGGAATAAATGAGGACGCCGCAGACGGGCTTGCGGTTCTGCCAGACCTGTCCGGGAAACACCAGCGCGCCGTTTTTTAGGCAGATTCCCGCGCCCGGTCCCTGGAAGACTGTTCCCCAGTTTTTGCCGCCGCCGCGCTTGATTGCGGCGGTGATGTTTTTCCCGTTGCCCCACGTCTTCCCGTCGTCCGTCGAGCTGAAAATCATGAGTTGCCCGCAGTCTTCCGCTTTCGGGGACGCGGGAAGATCGATCGGATTTTTGCGAACTTTTCCCGTCATCAGACCGGCGAGCCAGAAATTTCCCTTGTTGTCCGCGATAAGCCCTGGATCGCCGATTCCCTCGCCGTAGCCGGGCCCTTTGTAAGTTGCGGCGACTTTCGGCACCGTCCACGTTTTTCCGCCGTCCGTCGAGCGGCTCGCGCCGATTTCGATCGGATTCGGAAGGTCTTGCAGCGATTTGTAACGGACGTCGTAAACCGAAACGAGCGTTCCCGTCTTCGGGCTGCACACGAGCGCGGGAATGCGGTAAAACTGCGAACCGAGTTCGCCCGCTTTCGCGACGCAGTAGCCGATGCGCTGCGTCACGGGAACGGAATTCGTCGAAAGAGACGCACCGCCGGACAGTTTCCCACCTGACGCGACGACGGAGATTTTCCCGTCGATGTCCGCGCTGTTTTTCATGCGGACGCTGACGAAAATATCGTTGTTTTTCGAAGCCGCGAGCGTCGCCGCCCCTTTCGCCGTGACGATCGGATTCGTCTTCGACGGCTTCGCGCTCGCGAATTTGGCTCCAGCGGCGGTTGCGTTTCCGCCGACGTAGATGTCGACGCTCTCGATGTCGTCCGGATTCGTCGTGGCAGAAAAATCCAGCGTCAGCTCCTGCAACGCGGGTTTGCCGGCGGGAGCGGTTAGGCTGAGCTGCATCACGGGATTGTAATCCATGCGCACCATCACCGGCCAAACGCCGCTTTTCACGGAAACGTCCGCGGCAGAAAGTTCCGTTCCCGCGAAAAACGCGCAGACGAGCGCGGCGGCGGACAAACGGAATGTTGAAAGAAAACGGGGTGGGGAAAATTTGAGTTTAAGCATGATCCAATTCAAACGCGATTTCTCGAAATAGAGAAGAAGAAAATGCATTCAGTTGTCGCCGACGTCCGCGGGGGCGATCAGCATCAGCACCGCTTCCGGACGGCGGATTTTCGCGACCAGACGGCGCCAGAACTCGATCCGCCCGCCCGCGTCCCACGCGGCGGCGTCCATGCGGACGCGCATCCACGTGCCGCGCGCGATTTCGTCTTCCAGCTGCCCGCGCGCCCATTCCGCGCGCCCCGCGAACCCGTAGGCGCGGACGCCGGGATTGTGAATCGAATCGAGAATTTTCTCCGCGGGAACGCCGAGCCGAATCGAATAATTTCCGTTCGGTTCCGTGCGGGAACGCAGAACGAAGCAGATCTGATTCACGCCGACCGGTCCGCCCTCGAAAACCGGAATTTCGCCGAGCGGCGTTCCCGCGAAATTCGGAGAACACGTGCCGAGCGTTTTTCCCAGCGGGCGGTTGAGAATCACGCCGCGCGCTCCCGCCGATTCAGAAAACGCGTAAATCCAGACGACGGACCGCGCGAAAACGCCCTTCACGTTCAGACGCGCGAGCAGAAAATGCCCGCGTATTTTTTCGTAAATGCCGTTCCCGTCGCCCATGCGCCCGTTTTTGTTTTTTCAAAAAAAAAGAAACCGTTCCCGCGTGTCAGCATCCGAGCTGCTCGATTTTGATTCCCGCCGTTTCCAGCAGCGGTCGCACGAGTTCGTCGTTGCGGTAATCGTGCAGATATTTCACTGCACGAACGCCGGCGGCGGCGAGGATTTTCGCGCAATTGACGCAAGGAAAATGCGTGATGTAAACCGTCGCGCCCATCAGGCTGACACCGCGCTTCGCCGCGTCCGCGACGGCATTCTGCTCCGCGTGAACGGTCGCCTGCTCGTGTCCCTCGCGGACGCATGAGCGGTGCGGCGCTCCCGGCAGAAATCCGTTGTAGCCTGCGGCGATGATGCGGTTCGGATGCTCGCCCGACGACACGACAAGGCAGCCGACGTGAAGGCGGTCGCACGCGGAGCGCATGCTGATCAGCACCGCCGCCGCCATGAAATATTCGTCCCAGCTCGGTCGCCGGCGCATTCCCGCGACAAGCGAATCGACGGCGGGAACGATGTTCCCGCAGAGGGATTCTTCCGAAGCATTTTCGTTTTTTTCCATTGCGCGCGCAATTCTGCTCCTACGCCCTCCGCTTTCCGAGAAAATATTTTTTTTCTCGCTTCGTGAGTTCGCCGTTCCCGCGCTTCCCCGGCGATTCGCAAAGAAG
>CAZWIK010000009.1:22720-28377 GCA_964633895.1 uncultured Enterobacteriaceae bacterium
ATTTCAAAAAAAAAGAAAAGCCCGCGAAGGCTTTTTCAAGCGGCTTCACGGGCTGTTTCCGAATGGTAGGGCGCCGGGGACTCGAACCCCGAACCAATTGCTTAAAAGGCAACTGCTCTACCATTGAGCTAGCGCCCCATTCGAACCTTTCGTTCAAAACAAAACGAAAAGTGGAGCGGAGTTTGATTTTTTATATGCGGGAACGCAAGCTCTTTTTATAAAAAAAACGCGAACGCCGCAGAAAAAAATCAGCGTTCCCGCGCGGTGAAAAGCGCTTTCGCGCGGGAACACCGTCCGTCGGAAAAATCACGAACAAAAAACCAGAATCAGCAGCTGCGCCGTCAGAACGCGCAGGAACATCGTGAGCGGATACACCGTGGCGTAGGCGACGTTCGGCGCTTCGTTCTGCGCCACGTTGTTCGCGTAGGCGAGCGCGGGCGGATCGGTCGTCGCTCCCGCGACAAGCCCCAGTATCGAATAATAATTCAGTTTGAAAACGCCGCGCGCGACGAATCCGACGATGAGCAGCGGCACGGTCGTGATGCAGAAACCGATCAACACCCACCAATAGCCGCCGCCCAAAACCGCCTGAAGGAATCCGTTGCCCGCCCCGATGCCGACGCTCGCGAGGAAAAGCAGAATCCCGATTTCGCGGATCATGAGATTCGCCGCGATCGGCGTGTAAGTAATCAGATGCGACTTGTAGCCCCAGCAACTGAGCAGAATCGCGACGATGAGCGGACCGCCCGCAAGCCCGAGTTTCAGCGGCTGCGAAAGCCCGGGAACGGCGAACGGAATGCTCCCGAAAAGAACGCCGACGGCGATGCCGAGAAAAATCGAAACCATGTTCGGGTGATCGAGCCGTTTCAGTTCGTTCCCGAGCACCTTCTCGACTTCGTTCACCGCGTGTTCCGGACCAACGACGTTCACGCGGTCTCCGATCTGGAGCCGCAGCGTCGGATTCGCGATCAGCACGACGCCGGCGCGGTTGATGCGCGTGATCGCCACGCCCATAGACGAATACGGATCGAGCCGTCCGAGCAGACGCCCGTTCATGCTTTCCCGCGTGACGATGATGCGCCGGCGCACGATCGCGGATTTGATGTGATCCCACTCTTCCACGCCCCAGTTGACGACTTTTCCGAAAAACGCCGCGATCGTCTCCGCGTCGTCTTTCGCCGAAATGACGAGCAGGCGGTCGCCCGCCTCAAGCGTCATGTCGCCGGTCGGGAGCGTCGGCGGATTTTCGCCGCGCCGGTGGCGGGAAATGACGAAGCGACGGCTGAAAAGTTTCGTGACCTGCGCGATTTTTTTCCCGATGATCGCGGGATTCTGCACTTCCAGCGTGAACGCCGTGGAATTGTCGCCGCTCGTCGGATTCGTCGCTTTGAGCGCCGCCGTTTCCTTTTCATAGGAAATTTTGAAAAACGCGCGAACGACGACGAGCGAGAGAATGATTCCGACGACGCCGAGCGGATACGCGCACGCGTAGCCCTGCCCGAGCGTTCCCGCGAGTTGCTCGATCACGCCGTCCGACGACATTCCCACGGGAACGCCGCCCGCCTGTTCGACGAGCACGGTCTTCGCATCGGGATTCGTCCTGATGATTTCCGCGAGAGACTGCTGCGCCGCGCCGAGTCCGGGCGTGTTCGTGATCGCGCCGGAAAGCACGCCGACCATCGTCGGCATCGGAATTTTCGTGATGAAATGAAACAGCACCGTCAGCAGAACGCCGAGCAGCACGACCGCCGCCGCCAAGCCGTTCATCAACATTCCGCCGCGCTTGAACGAAGCGAAAAAGCCCGGTCCGACTTGAAGCCCGATGGAAAACACGAACAGAATCAGACCAAATTCCTTGACGAAATGTAGCACGTGGTCGTTGATTTTGAAACCGAATTGTCCGAGCACGATTCCGACGAAAAGCACCAGCGTGATGCCGAGCGAGATACCGAAGCACTTGATGCGCCCAAGCGGAATCCCGACCGCAATGACGATCGAAAAAATCAGCACGGTGTGCGCGATGCCGTCAACGTCGTTGATGAACAGATTTGTCAGCCATTCCATAATTGCCGAAAATGTTTTTTGTCGATTGAATCCCGTTCCCGCGGGAATCGCGGAAACGGAAGTGCCGCATTGAATCGTTCCGCTCCAGAAATCTCAACTCAAAATTCCGCTGCGGAAAAAGCGCGCGTTCCCGCAAACATTTCTTTTGCGGAAAACGGATTTTTCGGAAAGAATCTGCGGCATGACGAAATCCGAAATCTACTTTGCCGTTCCCGCCGCCCTGATCTGCGCGGCGGCTTTCACTTCCTGCTCCGAATCCGCGCCGCAGACGCGCGTCGAAATCGTCCGCCGAGCCGCGGACGCGCTTTCCTCCGCGCAAAACCGCGCGACGGCGGACGCCGCGGCGAAAAAATTCTCCGCGCTCATGGCGTCTCTGGAAAAATTCGACAAAACGCCCGAGGCGGCGGGAGCGGACGCGGAAAGCGCGGTCAGCGCGCTAATGAGTCAGGCGGCGCGTCTGCGGAAAGAAAATTTCTACGAATCCGAAGCGCTAAAAAACGCGCTTTCCGTGCAGAATCAGGCGGAAAACTTTTAAAAACCGGCAACAAAAAAAAACAGGCGCGGGAACGGCGGCGAAAACCGCGGAAACGCGGAAGATTTTCGGAAACGTCTTCCGCGCGCCCGCGATTGATTGACTAAACGCGGAAAATCTACATTCTTTTTGCGTTTTTATTTTTTTAGACAATGGCAGTGGAATTTAAAGACACGTTGAACCTTCCCGCGACGGAGTTCCCGATGCGGGCGAATCTCACCGCGCGGGAACCGAAACGCATCGCGTTCTGGGAAAAAACTCGGCTCTACAAGCGGCTTCAGGAAAAGAACGCGGGAACGGGAAAAGTCTTCGTGCTCCACGATGGACCGCCATTCACGAACGGCGACGTCCACATCGGCACCGCGCTGAACAAGCTGCTCAAAGACATCATCGTGCGCTACAAGACGATGCGCGGCTTCCGCGTGCCCTACGTTCCCGGCTGGGACTGCCACGGACTGCCCATCGAGCACAAGGTGATGAAAGAACTTCACGCGAAAGAAAAAACGCTCTCGCCGCTCGAAATCCGCAAAGCCTGCGCGGAATTTTCCGAAAGTTTCATCGAGAAGCAGCGCGGGCAGTTTAGGCGGCTCGGCATTCTCGCGGACTGGTCGGCGGAATACAAAACGAAGAATCCCGCCTACGAAGCGGACATCGTGCGGACGTTCGCGAACATGGTCGAGCGAAACCTGATTTACCGCAGCAAAAAGCCAGTTTACTGGTCAATTCCGTGCAAGACCGCGCTCGCGGAAGCGGAAATCGAATACAAAAACCACGTCTCCACGTCGATCTGGGTCGCGTTCCCGCAGACCGGCAGACCGGAAAGAAATTTCGTCATCTGGACGACGACGCCCTGGACCATTCCCGCGAACATGGCGATCGCCGTGCATCCGGAACTTGAATACGTCGAAGTCTCACACGGCGGAAAAATTTACGTCGTCGCCGACGCGCTCGCGGAAAAATTCATCGCCGACTGCGGCTTGGACGGAGCGACGCTCGGCGCGAAATTCGCCGGAAAAACGCTCGAAGGCATCGAGACGCGCCATCCGTTCTGCAACCGCGCCTCGCCCGTCGTCTGCGCGGACTACGTGACGACGGACGCGGGAACGGGTTGCGTCCACACCGCCGGCGGACACGGTCTCGAAGACTATCAGACCTGCCTGCGCTACGGCATCGAAATTTACTGCCCCGTGAACGACGACGGCGTTTACGTGGACGACGGACGCGTTCCCGCAGAGCTCGTCGGCGTTTCCGTGCTTGACGTGAACGGAAAATGCCCCGCCAACATCGAAGTGCTCAGGCTGCTCGAAAAGTCGGGAACGCTTCTAAAAACCGCGAAAATCGAACACCAGTATCCGCATTGCTGGCGCTCGAAGACGCCGGTGATTTTCCGCGCAATGGATCAGTGGTTCGTCGCGCTCGACAAGAACGGAATGCGCGCCAAGGCACTCGAACAGATCGGCTCCGTCTCGTGGATTCCCGCGAGCGGCGAAAATCGCATCCGCGCCGCCGTCGAAGGTCGTCCGGACTGGTGCATTTCCCGACAGCGCTCGTGGGGCGTGCCGATTCCCGTCTTCTACGACGCGGACACGCGCGAAGCGTTTCTCGACGCGAACGTGATCCGCGGAATCGCGGAAAAAATTTCGGTCGCGGGAACGGACATCTGGTTCGAGAAATCTCCGGCGGAACTGCTCGCCGGCATCGGCGTTCCCGCGGACTGGCCCGCGCCGGAAAAGCTCGTCAAAGGCACGGACACGCTCGATGTCTGGATCGATTCTGGCTCGTCGAACGCCGCCGTGCTGAAGCGCAATCCAAATCTGGCGTTTCCGGCGGATCTGTATCTCGAAGGCTCGGATCAGCACCGCGGCTGGTTCCAGTCGTCGCTCTGGACGAGCGTCATCAACTTCGGCTGCGCGCCGTATCGAAAAGTCATTACGCACGGATTCGTCGTGAACGAAGGCACGCGCCAGAAAATTTCCAAGTCCGACGGCAAGCCGCAGACCGCCGACGGATACGTCTCCAAATACGGCGCGGACATCGTGCGGCTCTGGATCGCTTCAGAAAATTATCAGAACGACATTCCGCTCTCCGACGGCATTCTCGACGCAACCGCGACGCAATACCGCAACATCCGAAACACGATCCGCTACCAGCTTTCGAATCTTTACGATTTCGTTCCCGCGACGGACGCGCTCCCGCCGAGCGAACTGACGCTCATCGACAAGTGGGCACTGACGAAATTCTTCGCCCTGCTCGCCGACGTCACGAAGTATTACGAAAACTGCGAGTTCCACAAAGCCTACGCCGCGATCGACGCATTCACCGTGGAAACGCTTTCGGCGACCTATCACAACATTTTGAAAGACCGCCTCTACACGTTCGCGGCAAACTCGCGGGAACGCCGCTCCTCGCAGACGGCGATTCACGTCATTCTCACTGCGTATCTGAAAATGCTCGCGCCGATGCTTCCGTTCACGACGGACGAAGCGTGGGGATTTTTCTCGGAAAAATCCGAATACGCAGAAAATTCCGTCCTCCTGCAAGATTGGCCGGAAGTCGTTCCCGCGCTCGTCTTCGCCGACGAGTCGGCTGAATTCGACGCGTTGCTGAAACTGCTCGACACGGTGAATCTGAAGCTCGACGCGCTGCGCTCCGCGAAGGTCATCGGGCAGTCGCTCGAAGCCGTGCTCACGATTTCCGGCGATCCCGCCTCGGCGGAATTTTCGTTGCTGAAAAAACACGCCGCGCTACTCGCAGAAACGTTCATCGTCTCCGAGGTTTTCCTCAAAGACGCGCCGGCGAGAACGCCGCTGACCGTCGAAGCCGTCCGCGCGGAAACGCTCGGCTACGTCCGCTGCCCGCGCTCCTGGCGCTGGGTTCCCGAACTCGTCGACGCGGGAACGTTCGGCAAAGTTTCGCCGCGTTGCCGCGACGCGTTGAAAGAAAAATATCCTTCCGAATTCTGATCTCGGAGAACATCACGATCCAAAATTCATCTTTTCCCCGAAATGGTCTCAAAAAAACCGAAAACGCCCGCAAAAAAGAAGCAGCCCGAGAAAGCCGC